>JAYTXG010000438.1:0-3020 GCA_043743375.1 Sphingobacteriia bacterium | reverse complement strand
TTTTTACTTACTAATATTCTTCAAATAATATCCCTTCATTTTCTAATTCTTTCAACACAGGTATATAAATTTCTTTAGTAATTGGTATATGCAACCCGCGAACAGCAATTTTGTTCTGTAGAATTAAACTTGCAGCAATGCCTAATGGGAGCCCAACAGTTTTTGCCATTGCGGTTTCTATATCGTTATTACCTTTAACTATTAAAGAACTTTTTATTTGATGGTTTGTGTTGTTTAGCGTGTATTCAATTTCGTGCAACATTACAACCATGTCTTTTTCTCCATGTTCTAATTTCCACTTTTCTTCTAAAATAATTTGTAAAATAGTTGCAGCAGACTTTTTATCTTGACGGATAGATTTGTTACTGTATAATCCCAAGAAATCGAATTGTTGTTCAAGTAATGGAGTATCAAGTATTACTTTTTTAGCGGAGAGTTGATCCCTTAAAAACCTGCCATACGATAATTCTTCAGTATCAATTATTTCATCGTCGGAAGTTAGTCCAGCTGCAACTATTTTTTGCCAACCAGTACAAAAATCAGCATAACGCAATGTTGTTCTAATAAATGTTGCTGCATTGTTTAAATTATACACATCCATGTAACTAATAGAATCGCGGTTGGGGTAATAAGCAAGTTTGCATAAACCTTTTATATCAACTTCACCGCAATTGCTAAAAATGGTTGAATAGTCTTTTTGAATGATTTGATTATTTTCTTTGTATTTGGCTCCAGCTTTACCAGCATTAACAATATTTCTGGGGTTCCAACTTATTTTATAATGCCAAGGGTTGGTATCATTTTCAGTGGCAACTAATCCACCGCAATGCGATTTAAAAGAGTGGATAACCCCATTTTTTTCATGAATTTCATGAATTATTTTCATTGCACTCATGTGATCAATTCCAGGATCTAAGCCCATTTCACATAAAAAAAGTAATCCTGCTTTTTCTATTTCTTTTTCCATACTTCTTATGGAGTCATCAATGTAGGAAGCTGTAAGAAGGTGTTTTTTTAGCAATAAACAGTCAATTGCTACTAAACGGTGTAAAATGGGTGGGAGTAATGAAATCACTACATCTGCTTGATCGATCAATGATTTTCGAGCCGTTTCGTCATTAACATCGATTGATACTGAGAGTAGATTGCTGGAATTTCCAATTTTTGTTTCAATAGAAACTAGGTCAATATCTGCAATAGTGCAATTCCATTGATTTTCAGCACATTTTTTCGTCAAATATTGAATTAATACCGTAGCAGATTTTCCTGCTCCGAAGAGTAAAATTTGTGAAGAATTGCTCATACAAAAAATGTTAAATATAGAACAAATTATTCCTCTTAACAACTGTGGATAAAACCCTTAAAAAATAGCGAAATTTAGGGTATTTCGAGCTTTAAAAAAGCTATCTTCACCGACCTATAATTGAGTGGTCATTTTGCCGCTCAAAAGAAACAAATTCTGAACTAGAAAGATCAATGGAAGAAAATCAATCACCAGAGCAAACAAGCGATAGAGATCGTATAATCGAAGTAAATATTGAGGAGCAAATGAAAACGGCATATATCGACTATTCAATGTCGGTTATTGTTGGAAGAGCTTTGCCTGATGTGCGTGATGGATTTAAACCCGTTCATCGCAGGGTTTTATATGCCATGAGTGAGTTGGGCAATAACAACAATAAGCCATTTAAAAAATCTGCTCGTATAGTTGGTGAGGTAATGGGTAAATATCACCCCCATGGTGATAGTGCTATTTATGATACTTTGGTGAGAATGGCCCAAGAGTGGACGATGCGCTATACTCTAGTAGATCGCCAGGGTAACTTTGGTAACCAAGATGGAGATCCTCCTGCTGCAATGCGTTATACAGAAGCAAGGCTTCAACGTATTTCAGAAGCAATGCTTGATGATATTGAAAAGGAGACAGTAGATTATCAATTAAATTTTGATGACTCTTTGAAGGAGCCTACTGTGCTTCCTACAAGAATTCCACAGTTATTAATTAATGGTTCTTCTGGTATTGCTGTTGGTATGGCTACCAATATGATGCCGCACAATCTAAATGAGGTAATTGATGGATGTATTGCCTATGTAGAAAATAGAGCTATTACAATTGAGGAATTAATGAATTATGTAAAAGCCCCAGATTTCCCTACAGGTGGAATAATTTATGGTATGGAAGGAGTGAAGCAAGGGCTATTAACTGGTAGAGGCAGGGTTGTAGTTAGAGGAAGATGTAATGTTGAGATGAAGCCGAACGGTAGAGAAATGATTGTTATTACTGAAGTACCCTACCAAGTTAGTCGCGATACTTTAACCGACAGAATTGGTCAGCTTGCAATCAATAAAATTGTAGAAGGTATTTCGGATGTGGGTAACCAAAGTAACAAAGATGGTACACGAATAGTAGTTGAACTTAAAAAAGATGTGGTTGCCCAAGTTGTAATTAATCAGTTGTATAAGTTCACTGAATTACAAACCAGCTATGGTATCAATAATGTTGCTTTAAGCAAAGGACGCCCTAGGATTATGAATCTCCGCGATTTAATTAGCGAGTTCATTGAATTTAGAATGGAAGTAGTAATCAGAAGAGCCAAGTTTGAATTACGCAAAGCAGAAGAGCGTGCACACATTTTAGAAGGATACTTGAAAGCGCTTGATCATTTAGATGAAGTAATTCGGTTAATAAGAGCAAGCAGAACGCCGGATGAGGCGAAAGAGGCTTTAATTACAAAGAGTAAAGAAGAAAAATGGTATTTAAGTGCTTCATTATTTACAGATTTAAGCAATGAGCTCTATACTCAAGATGAAGGTTTATCAGAAGCTCAGTCAAAAGCAATTCTAGAATTGCGCTTGCAACGTTTAACTGGAATGGAGCGCGATAAAATTATTGCGGAGTTTAATGAATTGATTGCAACCATTAGAGGGCTAAAAGAATTATTAGCAAGTGAGCAATTACGTTTCGATTTAATAAAAACAGAATTAATAGAAGTTAAAACCAAATTTGGTGATGAGCGTAA
>JAYTXG010000437.1:0-3188 GCA_043743375.1 Sphingobacteriia bacterium | reverse complement strand
AATTTAAGAATAGTACCAGTTCCTATACTAACTTCTACACCTGAGACTGGTGTTAGATTTGGACTAGCGCTTGAATATTTTTTTAATTCTAAAGAAAAGCAAACAGAAGCAAGAGGTTCTTATGTACATGCACAAATAACTTATAGCACCAAGAGTCAATTAGATATTAGTGGTAGTTGGCAAATATTTGGAAGAGGTGAAAAGTATGTATATAGAGGCTCTGCCGGGTATCAACAGTTTAATGAAAGGTTTTGGGGTGTTGGAAATACGGGTACTCCAAACGAATTGTATAATGGTCAATTCTATAATAGAGTATACTTAGAAAGCAGGGTATTCAAATTATTAAAAAATCAAACTTATTTAGGAATAGCAATAAATTATAGCAACACTTATAATGTAACGTATACAAATTCTTTGTCAAATGCTGATAAAGCTGTTCCGGGTATTTATGGTAGTAAAGTATTTGGTATTGGACCCGCTTTTTTATATGATTCTCGTGATTATCCTTTTAGTGCACACAATGGAAAATTTGCGGAAATATTTTATCAATACCATGTTCCAGTTTTTGGAGATATTTATAACTTTAGTGAATGGATGGTAGACTTGCGCAAGTATTATCCCTTAAGTACAACAAGTACATTGGCATTTCAATTGATGAGCAGAAATACTGTAGGGAATGTGCCATTACGCGAAATGCCTCGATTGGGAAGTTCTAATTTAATGCGAGGATTTTTTACTGGCCGATTTAGAGACTTATCTTATACTGCTGCACAAGGAGAATTTAGGTTTAATATTTGGCGGTGGATAGGTGGTGCAACATTTGGTTCAACAGGTATTGTTGGCGAATCAATTTCTAATTACGAAACTACTAATTTAAAGTATGCTGGCGGAGCTGGACTCCGGTTTTTGGTAAATAAGAAAAATAGGATGATTTTAAGGCTAGATTATGCGCTGAGTAATTCTTACGGATCTGCCTATTATATTCGGTTAAATGAGGCATTTTAAGCTATTCATGTAATAAGATTACTATATTCATGTTCCAAAATTTTGAGTATGAAAAAATTGATTTCGCTACTTGTATTATCTGCTTTTATAAGCGGAGTAAATGCCCAAACTAAAGTTTTTGATCCTGCCGATTTACTAGCTAACAAATTGCCTAAAAATTTCAAAAACACTATCCCAACTTTTGTAAAGTGGTTAGATGATGAAAGAGTGATTTTAAATCAAAAAATTCATCCCGATTCTACTTCTAAAAACTATGTAATGGAAGTTAAATCAGGCAATTTAATAGAAGCTACTGCCGAACAAATGAAAGGCGCCGTTCCTCCTACAAAATCTGTTTCAGTTAAAAATAATGATTTATATTATTCTAATGGAGCTACTGTAAAGCAAATAACTTTTGATAAAGTAGAAGAGAAGAATCCCATATTTTCTCCAGATAGTAACTATATAGCCTACACTAAAGGCAACGATTTATATACTTATAATTTAAGTACCAATAAAGAAAATCGTTTAACCAATGACGGGACTAATACCACACTGAATGGTTTTGCAAGCTGGGTTTACTACGAAGAAATTTTTGGTAGAAGTACTCGCTACAGAGCTTTTTGGTGGAACCCAAATAGTAAGCAATTAGCATACATGCATTTTGATGAAAGTATGGTGCCAATGTTCCCCATTTATAACAGCGAAGGACAACATGGATTTGTAGAAGAAACTCGTTATCCTAAACCGGGTGATAAAAACCCAGATGTAAAACTTGGTTTTGTAAGTGCAGAGGGCGGAGCAACGGTTTGGGCCGATTTTAACGATAAAGATGATCAGTATTTTGGATGGCCAATTTGGAGAGAAGATGGCAGCAGCTTATTGGTGCAATGGATTAATCGAGGTCAAGATCATTTAAAAATTTACGATGTTAGTCCTTTAAAAGGTTCCAAAAAAATTATGTATGAAGAAGAACAAAAAACTTGGGTCGATTTAGGAGATGGTGCTGGAGGACGAATTAAATTTCTACAATTAAAGCCAGCATTTATTTTAGTGAGTGATAAAACAGGATGGAATCATTTGTATTTGCATAACAATGATGGATCATTAATTAATCCGATTACTTCTGGAAATTTTACGGTTCTAAGTGTTGATTTAATTGATGAAAAAAATGGGTTGATTTATTTTACTGCACGCAGTAAAGAAAACTCTGCTCGTCGTGATTTGTACGCTGTAAAAATGAATGGCACAGAATTAAAGCGACTAACCTTTGGAGAATATAATCATAGTCAAACAAAATTATCACCAGGAGGGAAGTATTTTGTTACTACCTATAGTAATACTAACACTCCTACAAAAATGTCATTGGTAGATAATAAGGGAAAGTTAGTGAAAGAGTTGGGTGATATGAAAGGTGAAGAAATGAATAAGTATGCTATTGCTAAAACTGAATTAATTAGAATTAAAAGTGATGATGGATTATTTGAACTACCCGCTTTAGTTACTTGGCCTACAAATATGGATCCTAATAAAAAATATCCAATGTTGGTAAGTATTTATGGTGGGCCAAATGCTGGAACCGTTATGGATGGCTGGAATTGGACTACCGACCGACAGTTTTATGCACAAGAAGGAATGATTCAAGTTGCATTTGATCATAGAGCAAGTGGCCATTTTGGAAAAGCTGGAGTTAATTATATGCACCGCAATTTAGGATATTGGGAAATGACCGATTATATGACTATGGCAAAATGGTTTATTGCTAATGGTCAAGCTGATCCAACTAAAATTGCCATTACAGGGTTTAGTTATGGTGGTTATATGAGTTGCTATGCGTTAACATTTGGATCATCTGTTTTTACGCATGCTATGGCCGGAGGAAGTGTGGTAGATTGGCAGTTATATGATAGTCACTACACCGAAAAATTTATGGATACTCCTGCTGAAAATCCCGAAGGATATAAGAGTAGCAGTGTTTTAATGCAGGTTGATCAATTTAAAGGTGTATTACAATTGGTGCATGGAACAATGGATGATAATGTGCACATGCAAAACAGTATTCAATTATTATCTGCATTAGAAGATAGAGGTAAAGATGTTGAATTTATGTTGTACCCTGGAGGACGACACGGTTGGAGAGGAGCAAAAGGAAATCATTTTAGCAATTTAAAAACCAAGTTTATATATAAATATTTATTGGAGAA
>JAYTXG010000436.1:0-8527 GCA_043743375.1 Sphingobacteriia bacterium | reverse complement strand
ATTGCAGCAGGACTTGGCTTTTGCGCACAAGCAGCACCAAATGTGCTTATAGCAATAACAATTGTAGAGAATAAAATTAATTTTTTCATTGTAGTTTTTATATTGCAAAGTTGATGAAAAATAATTGAAAAATCGAATATAAAATATGTAAATGGTTAATTAATTTGAACGAATAACGTCGGGCATATTTACAAACTGAGAGTTATATTTAAATTTGAGATCAGTTGTAAATGTAAAATTCCATTGATTCATATTATCGACTGTTCTAGGGAAATAATATAATTTAAGTTCAAGTGTTCCGAAAACAAGGTTTTCGTTTCTTGTTCTAAAACCTGTTCCAACACTACTGTATAAATCGCCTTTTAGAAACGGCATCCCACTTAGTTTTAAATAGGAAATATTAGCAAAACAAAATGGGGCAAACCTAAATCCAAAAAATCCCCAGGTATTGTATAATACAGTTTCAGCATTTACGGTAGCTCTGCCTGATGTTCTGGTATTTGGGTTATTAATCAATGGCAGGCCATATATACTAGAAAGCCGAACAGGATCATTTAAAAAAGTATTGATTTGTTGTGTGAGGCTTCCATTGATAAAATGTCTTGAATACCAATTACTTGAGCCTAAATGTCGAAGTTTTGTAAATTTTTCAGCACTAGCTAAAAAAATAAAATCTTCAATTCTATTTTTATTATAATATCCACCAATTTTAATATTATAATTTAAGTATGAATTTTTTCTATTCAAATAACTTCGTTGATAATCAGCACTAAAGTATAATCTAGGAAAATTATTTTGATTAGTCCAACCTCCAGTATATGTTAAATTAAAACCCTCTGGGATATCTTCATTCCTTCCGAAACCATATATAAAATTAGTGTGATAAAAATCTTGTTCAAATTTTGAATAGGATATTAATACACCTTTTAAATCAATATATCTACTATCATAATTCGTTGCTGTAATAGTTGGAACAGTGAGAAAATCACGATTTAATATCCGTAATGCAATCAATTGTTTTTTGCGTGATGAAAAATTATATTTTAATTGTTTTCTAGCGCCAATACTTAACCCAATCCAAGCATCAATATTCCTATAATTGTAATTGTACAATTTTTTATGAATGGAATCTGATATATACCTGTTAATAGTTTGATTGCTCGAAATATCGAATGCACCTGTTATAGAATGATAAGGACTCACCAAAGGAAGGTTACCTCTAATAAATATAGATTGCTCTTCACGTTTTCCGGTATTAAAATTTGGGCTCTGATTTTTATACCCAACTGCAATGTTGATAAATGTTCCAGCAATATTTCTTTTTAAAAATTCAATGTCGAAGCCATAAGTAGGATTTCTCTTTGAATCAAATAAATGCTGTACTTGAATTCTATTGCCAGATCCTAACAAATTATCATCATTAATTTCGAAACTTAATAAGTCGGTTGAAGCTTCACTTAAACTTCCACCAATTGGAAAAACATCTTTTGCAAACACGATTATATCAACAGAATCAGCTTGTATATAAAAAGGATCTATTTTAATTTTTGCATCCTGTAAAAAACTTAAATCCCGAATAAATTTATCATTATCGGCTAATAGATTTGGATAAAGTGAATCGCCTTCAGAAAAGAATAAATTATTTCGAATTATTTGTTGCTTTGTACTAGTATGCAAAGCATCTCCGATTTTATTAAAAAAACTCTTATTGTTGTTTGAAGTATCATAAACAGACTTATTAAACCCAATCTTTTGTATAATTATTTTTCTAATGATTTTCCCTTTGTAAGGTAAAAATTCATCTTCATTTTTAATGGTTCCATTTTTTGGAAGATTATTTGGTAAATTACTTATAGAAACTGATTTCCCAATTTTCCCTAATAGCCCTTTTTTATTGGCAAGAAAAAATACGGTGTCATGTTGGTTATTTTGTGCCAACATTAAACTTGGCAATAGATTAACTATTATGAGGACCGTAACAGTATAAAAAATTGTTGTTTTTAATTTTTTAACAGGCATATTTTGTTTGATCCGTTTTTGCACTGTTAATCATTTTTACTACTCTCAAAATACTCAATAAAAGTGAGTATTCAATAATATTAACTTAATTTGATAATATGTCGAATTTTGATTTCGGTCGTTTGTTAGATTTCCAACTAAAGTTTTTTAACTTTAATTCATTATGATTCACTTGTCTCATAGGAAAAGTTGTTCCTTCTAAATTCCTTAAAAAAACAACCCTTTTTGGTTTCCCATCATCAAATAATACATCAATAATATCTGAAGTAGATTTATTTACTCCTATAAACTTCTTATAATCATCTGTAGCATAATATATATTGGCAGCATTTCCTTTAGCCCTCATTGAATTAATTTGTCCGTCTACAAATAATGCATTAATAGTTGTGCCTTTCAATTGATTAAAATAATCACTACTATCTGCTCTATTTATTGCCATTGCATTTTCAAATACGTATAAGCGTTCTGGTTTTTTATTTCGAATAAATAAGTAAATAGTATCTCCGTAAATTTGATTTTCTTGGGCCCAAACTACAGGACTTTTAAATAACCTGAATACAGAGTCTTTTAAAGAATAAAATAAACTATCACCAACTGCTTGTAGTGAATCAGAAAAAATTCTGACGTTAAAAAAAGCTTCAAAAAATTTATCGCTACTGTCTTCTTTATTTTTATCAATAATTTCTGTAGTAAAAATACCTTCTCGAATTTGTGGAACTTTTCGAGTTTTCATTAATTCAGAAAGTTTAGCAGAGTATAACGTATCAGCTGTGATATAAATGGTATCAATTCCTTGTTTTATAATTAGCAATGGTTTTTGGGTTGCTATCAAAGAATTTGTTTTTTTATTTGTTTTAATATTATTAGCAATCATATCAAAACCTTGTGAGCTATCTTTACTTCGATAAACGGCATTGCCCCTAAATTCTCCCAAACCTGTTGAATCATCAAATGCCATTTCTTCAGCTGTAAACGTAGAAGTGCTATCATCAATCACAGATCTTTTAAATAGCTCAGCTTTTCTATTTTTCATATCATAAAAACCTTCTCTTGTTTTTATGGTTCGCTTTTCTTTTGTATTAAATATGGTAGTAGGAGAGGTGAAAGTAGCTATTTCCGTGCCTGTATTGTATTGTAGTGTATCACCTGTTATTTTATTATCTGGATCAATCATTACTACTTTTCTTTTGAAAATAACATCTCTGGTATCACCATAATAATAGCCTTCAACACTTGTTAAAGTAGTTTTTTTACTTACTAATTTTCCGCCTTTTAAATAAGTGCCAATTTTTATGCTGACATTATATTCTAATTCTTCTGTGGTTAATGTTCCTTTGCCATCTGTTAATCTCACTTTATTTTTTAAAAATGCTTTCTTTTCCTTTCCTAAATACTTTAAATATTGTGCATATGTATGAATACTATCAGCATCATTAATATGCACATTACCATAAGCTTCTAATAAATTTAGCTGCCTATTTAATACTGCGCTATCTGCATAAAATAATGTATTTCCTTGACGTATCTGTACTTTTCCTACTAAGGAGATAAATTCATTTGCTGAATCTATTTTCTGGTAATTATAGCGGTCGGCATATAATATGTCTAGTCTTTTACCTTCTTGTGAAGTAGTATCAATATCTTGGCGTTGTGCTGTAACTAGTATAGGGCAACAAATTAAAAAAAAGTATAAAAAATATTTTGTAATCATTTAATGAATAGGCTTAACAGAATCAGATAATGGCGCCATTAATGGACCGGTTTTATCTTTTTTACCAAATATCGATAAGCTAACATAGCGTTTTGGGTGTAATCGAAGATCGTCTACTAAAGTATTAGCACTTTTAATGGTATTATTTAAGTTGTTGTACAAATTAGGATCGTTAATAAACTTTCCCATTGTACCATCAGTAGATTGTATTTTTGCCATTACCTTATTAAGGTTGTCAATTGCTAATTTTAATTTCTCAACAGATCCATTGATATCTGCTTTTGAAAAATCATCTGAAGCTTTACTTACATTTTCTAAAGTTTTTGTAATTTTTTCATTATTGTCAGATAAATTCTTAGTAAAACTATTTACATTTTTCATTGATTGAATAATAGTTCCAGTTTGCTTGTTTAGCATATCTTGTAAGGAGGCAGAGGAAGCTACTAAATTTGCAGTTGTACTGTTTACATTAGCGATAACAGTTTGTAAATTATTTTTTGTTGAAGGATCAAAAATGGTATTTATATTTTTCATTACACTGTCTAAAGTGTGAATAGTAGTTTTTAATTGATCAGCTACTGGTGTTAATTTATCCATAATACCACCAACCAAACTTGGGCTAGATGCTGTAAGTAAGGTATCACCTGATTTTAAAAAACTCTTTTCGTTTCCAAGACGAATATCAATACTTGGTGATCCTAATGGATTACTATTAATTACGGCCACTGAGTTATTAGGAATTTCGTAATTAGCTTTAAGTTTGATAGATATTATGATACTTCTCAATGTTTCGTCTTCATTTTCAATATCTGCAACTGACCCCACTTGAAAACCATTTACATACACAGGATTTGAAATCATTATTCCTTTTGTATCGGCATATCTTGCATGGAGGTAGTTACCTGTTTTAAGTATTGTTTTACCTTTTAAAAAATTAAATCCAAGGATTAAAAGTGTAATTGCAACGGCTGTTAATGCGCCTACTTTTGTTTCGTTCGAGATTTTCATCTGTTAAACGCTAGTTTTAAAATTCTCCTAATCATTATTTGTTCAATTTAATCAAAATTAGGGTTTCTTAAACAGCAAAGTAATAAAATATGCATTGTCTGCAATTATTTATGAAATGATCCATTAGTTGTGTTAATTAGTTGTTTCTCTAAAGAGAATTTATATCGCTTAACAGCCTTGATGATTACTTCACATATTTCAATTTGACCTTCTTCGCTATTTAAATAATCTTCCTCTTCGGAGTTCGAAATAAATCCTGTTTCTATCAATACCGCTGGCATTGCTACCGCGTACAGAACAAAAATTCCTTCTTTTCGTTGTTTAGCTTCTCGGCTTACTCTACCAACTTTTTTAAACTCATCTTCAATAGTAAGGGCTAAATCAGCACTTCTTTGAAAAAAAGTTTGAGTTTTCATGCTTAACAACATCATTTTAGTAGGATCATTTTTCTCTAAATCCTGCATGGCTTTCAAAGTAACGCTATCCATATCGGGATCTTTATTCTTGCTTAATGCATTGATACGACCATTTGTTTTATTAACCGGGTAAATAAAAGTTTCAGTTCCTCGAGCTGGATTGGGAGTTGTCCAATATCGGAACTCCTTCACTTTTCGAGTATATTTCTTTTTTTTCTTGCCTTTACCTTTATAATAAGTTTCTGTTTTGTAGCCAATAAATTCACTATGCCTTATGGGATCCGCACTATTTACATGAATACAAAGGAATAAATCGCCCTTCGCTTGATTGGCTATTTCGGCCTTTTTGGTAACATTATCAAAAACATCATTTCTTCTTGTCATTGCAATATCAACATCTGGAATTGCATCAGACAGCATTTTTTCCAATTTCAAAGCTATAGATAGGGCAATATCCTTCTCATTCGAATACTTTCCTCGAGCTCCTCCATCCTGTCCACCGTGTCCTGCATCAATCACAATTCTTTTTAGAGGTTGTTTTTGTAAAGGTTTTTTCTCTTTGTCCGTGAAAGAGGAAAAAGTGATTAAGCTAAAACTTAACAAAACAAAAGCAGCAATATATCTTTTCATCATATCATTTCGTTAAAGGAAAAAAACCGAATGACCCAATTACACTGTTTAGACTTATTTTTGATAAAGTGATCATGAGTAGAAAACGTAAATTTAACGTAAAAATAAAGCTGGCTATTGTTCTAATGCTAATATTGGGGATATTAACATTTCTTATAGAAAGCAACAACGCTTCCCCTTTTTATCAAAATATTGCACAAAAAGACAGTTTAAAGATAAAAAAAGACACAACGCACAAAGACAGCATGCGTTTAGTAGTGGATACATTGAAAATTTCAAAAGACTCAATTAACGCTCCAATAAAGTTTGCTGCGGAAGATTCAGGTGTATTAATTATTTCCACTAAAGAGTTTATTCTCTATGGTAAAGCAAAAGTTGATTATACCGACCTTAAGCTTGAAGCTGCAACTATAAAGTATGATCAACAATCTCAATTAGTGAAAGCTTATGGATCATTAGATTCAACCGGAAATCCAATGTCGAAACCCAATTTTATACAGGGAGAAATGAAATCCGTGAGTGATTCTATTTTTTTTAATATGAAAACAGGTAAAGGGTTAACTAAAAACACTTTTTTTCAGGAAGGGGAGATTTATATTAATGCAGTGGAACTAAAAAAAATTAGTGCTACGGAAGTATTTGCCCGAAGAGCAAGATTCACAACTTGTAATTTAGATACTCCACATTATAGTTTCAGAACTAGTAAGATGAAAATTATTAATGACAAATTTGGAATAGCAGGTCCATCTTTTCCAGAATTTGAAGGTGTTCCAATGCCAATTGGAATTCCATTTGGTATTTTCCCACTAAGTAAAGGGAGGCATTCAGGTATTTTGCCTCCAGCATTTAATGCTAGTCCAGATTTTGGATTAGGACTAGAAGGTTTAGGTTATTATAAAGTAATTAATGATAATGTGGATGCAACTGCTAGGTCAAATATTTATTCTTTTGGAGGATGGAGTTTGAATTTAAATTCTAAATATATAAAACGCTATGCTTATACTGGAAATTTGAATCTAACTTTTCAAAATACAAAATCTTTAAACAACAATACTTCAAGTAAAGAAGAGTTCAATAGTTTCAGGTCATTTATGATTAACTGGACTCATAGCAGAGATAATAGGGCAAGACCAGGTACTTCATTTTCTGCCAATGTAAACTTTGGTAGTACAAGGTTTAATCAATCGGTACTAAATAACCCTTTTGTTAATTTTCAGAATCAATTAAGTTCATCTATTAGTTATGGAAAAGATTGGAAAGGAAAATTTAATTTATCATTAAATCTGAATCACAATCAAAATAGTAATACCAGATTGGTAAATATGAATTTACCAACTGTGAATTTCAATATGGTTACTATATATCCATTTCAACAAAAAGATAAGATTGGATTAGGTAAATGGTACGAAAAAATAGGAATTGGGTACAGTGGAAATTTTCAGAATCAACTTTCATTTTATGATACTGCATTTAATATAAATAGAATTTTAGACACCATGCAATATGGTGCTTCACATAGTATACCAATAACACTTTCACTGCCTTCATTTGGACCAATTACTGTTGCTCCTAGTGTTTCCTATGAAGAAAAATGGTATGGCCAACGTACATTTAAAGAATGGAATAATATATCAAACAAAGTGGATACAATTAAACAAAAGGGATTTTATACTGCAAGGCAAATGAGTTTTGGATTAGGATTAAATACAAGAATATTTGGTACTTATAAATTTAAGCCAACTAGTAAAGTGATAGCCATTAGACATGAAATACGTCCAACTATTTCAATGAATTATCAACCAGATTTCGGATCAAAATACCACTATTCAACTAAAGTTGATTCTAGTGGAAGAATTGTCCGATTTTCTCAGTTCGACGGGAGCATCAATGGCTCTTTTGGGGAAGGCACATTTGGAGGAATTGGTTTTGGGGTAGACAATTTACTAGAAATGAAAGTAAAAAATGTTAAAGATACTACTGATAAAAAAGGGAAAAAAGTTAAACTCATTGATGGATTTGGCTTTAATTCTTCTTACAATTTTTTAGCAGATAGTTTTCAATTAGGGAATTTTAATATCTATGCTAGAAGTACTTTATTTGAAAAAGTAAATATTACAGCCGGTGCAAATTTAGACCCATATAGCGTTGATAATAAGGGATACAGGGTTAATAAAATTTTGTGGGATCCTACCCATTTTAAGTTTGGAAGGATTACTAGTGGAAATATTGCTCTTTCAACTTCATTCAAAAGCAAAACAAAAGATGGCAAAACTGATAAAGATAAAAGTCTACCAATTGATCCGTTTATGACACCTGATGAGCAGCAAAGGCAACTACAATTTGTTAGGGCGAATCCAGCAGAGTTTACCGATTTTAATATTCCTTGGAGTTTAAATGTTTCCTATTCTTTTAATTTTACTAGAGTATTATTACCAGATTTTAGTGGATACAAAACCGCAACTTTTTCTTCAATGAACTTTAATGGGGATTTTAGTTTAACTGATAAATGGAAAGTAGGAGCTACCGGATTCTATGATTTAAGTAATGGAAGTCTTCAGCAGTTGAGTACTTTTATTACAAGAGAAATGCACTGTTGGCAATTATCAATAAGTGTAAACCCCGTTGGGTTGTATAGGTCGTTTAATATTACTATTAATCCTAAATCTGGAATACTTCGCGACCTTAGGATTAATAGAAGCAGAACTTTTTCAAATACCAGTTTCTAAGCAAATTATTCATTTTT
>JAYTXG010000435.1:0-11503 GCA_043743375.1 Sphingobacteriia bacterium | reverse complement strand
CATGATGAGGTTCGGTTTTTTCGTCTAACGATTTTATATGCTTCATTTGCGTTTATTATTTCATTAATTAGAGAAGTAATAAAAGATATTGAAGATATGGAAGGCGATAGAAAATACGGTTGTACTACAATGCCGATTGTTTGGGGGGTAAATGCAAGTAAAGTTTTTGTAGCTGTTTGGATAGTTGTGTTAATTGGAGTCCTAATTATTTTGCAGATATATGTGGTAGGCATGGGATGGTGGTTAAGCGCTTTATATTGTATTTTTTTAATTGTTGTGCCACTATTCATAACATTGCGAATGCTGTATAAAGCCAATACTTCTAAACAGTTTCATACTATAAGTATTTTGGTTAAATTGATCATGTTCTCCGGTATTTTATCAATGATTTTTTTTAGGTTGTACCAATAATTTGTTGAATGAAAGAAATTATTTTAGCTTCTCAATCTCCACGCCGTAAGCAGTTATTAGAATGGGCTGAAATTCCATTTAAAGTTTTAGTGCCTGATGCAGATGAATCATTTCCAATAGAATTATCACCACCAGAAGTTCCTATTTATATTGCTCATCAAAAGCTGTTGGCCGTAAAGCAATTATTAGCAAACGAAAAGTCATTCAATGATGATACCATTATTCTTGCTGCGGATACCATAGTTGTTTTAGATAATGAAATAATTAATAAGCCCATTGATAGGGCAGATGCAATTGCTATACTTAATAGATTATCCGCTAAGCAACATCAAGTAATTACTGGGGTGGTTTTGCAAAAAGGAGTTATCAATAATGCATTCTCTGTTACAACTCAAGTGGTGTTTCATCGACTTACCCAAGAACAGATTGAGTTTTATGTAGATAATTATAAACCTTTTGATAAGGCAGGGGCGTATGCTATACAAGAATGGATTGGTGTTATTGGCATTGCTTCGATCACCGGTGACTTTTATAATGTAATGGGGCTTCCAATTAGTGCGGTTGTACAAGCGTTACATACTATAAATTTATAAATAAAAATCAGGTATTTATACCAATTGATTGATCAGTAATTTTACTGTTTAATTAAAAAGTATGAATGAAAAATTACTACAATTTATCTGGCAATTTCGGTATTTTACCCAAACCTTTTTATGTTTAACAAATGGAGATTCAATTCAAATTATTCATGCTGGTGAAATAAATACTAATCAAGGGCCAGATTTTATAGTCGGCGAAATAAAAATTAATCAAACTCATTGGGTGGGTAATATTGAATTGCATGTAAATGCTTCCGATTGGTATAAACATAAACACAATTATGATGAACGATACGAAAAAATAATTCTTCATGTTGTATGGAATGATGATCAACCCGTATTAGATACTTTTGGAAATCAAATGCCTACACTTCTTTTGCAAGATAAAGTTGCCAATATTTTGTTAGAACGATATAGTGTTTTGATGAATGCTCAAACACAACTTCCTTGTGCACCTTGGCTTGATACAATTAATGAATTAGTATGGTCTTCATGGAAAGAACGATTAGTTGTAGAGCGATTAACTAAAAGGGCAGAAAAAATAATCATCAAATTAAATGAATATAAAGGTGATTGGGAAAGTATATGTTGGTTAAAAGTCGGAAGCATATTTGGTGGTAAAGTAAATGACAGTAGTTTCGAATCTATTATCCAATCAATTCCATTAGTTATTTTACAAAGACATCGGCTTGATACTTTGCAATTAGAAGCTATGTTGTTGGGGCAAGCTGGTTTTTTAAATAAAAATTTTAAAGAATCTTATTCTTTAATTCTTCAAAAAGAATATAACTTCCTTAGAAAAAAATATAATTTATTGCCAGTGCAACAACAGCCACAATTTTTAAGGATGCGGCCTGCTTCTTTCCCTACTATTCGATTTGCTCAACTTGCTGCACTCTTTCAAAACGAGCCACATTTAATGCAGCAAATTAAATCCATTGAATCGGTTAAAATATTTCACCAGCTTTTTAGTTTAACTGCATCTGATCATTGGAATACACATTATCGATTAGAAAAAGTAAGTAAATTTAAAAAAAAAGAAATTGGGAAGCAACTCAAAAATAATTTACTCATTAATGCAATTGTTCCTTTGTTATTTGCATACGGAGTATACCATAAAAATCAATCTTATCAAGAACGAGCTGTTGAATTATTGTACCAATTACCTGCAGAGCAAAACCAAGTGTTAAAAATTTGGAAATCAGTTCCGTTTTCACAAAATACAGCTTTTCATACACAAGCATTATTAGAACTCAAACAATTTTACTGCAATAAAAAAGCTTGTTTGAGCTGTACAATAGGCAACGGTATTCTCAGAAAGAGGGTCTGATTACCAGTTGAATTGCAAATCGAGTTCACAATCGGGGTTTAAAGTTCTTTCTACTGGGCAGGTACGGGCAGTTCTTTCTAAAATTTCCTTTTGCTGATTATCAAGTTCTAGGGATTTTGGGAAAAACACATGAACTTGAATCTTGCCAATTCTTCTGGGGTCACTTACCATTATTTTAGTAACCTCAGCAGTGGTACCATCTAGCTGAATATTCATGGCCTGGGCTTTGATTCCCATCGTGGTTATCATGCAAGTAGCAAGTGCTGTAGCAACAAGATCGGTTGGTGAAAACCGCTCTGCCTTGCCTTTATTATCGGTTGGAGCATCGGTTTCTATTACGGTTCCACTTTGAATATGAGTTGCAATCGTTCTTAAATCGCCTTTGTAAATAATTTGTGAAGTCATTAAATCAAATTTCACATAAATTTACATTTAACTAATCACATGGAAGTGAAGAAACTATTTTTTTTGGTTTTAGTACTAATCGGGGGCATATTAAATGCTCAAAATAATAATGTTCCTGACGCAAGATTAAATCGCAACCAGAAAAAGGTAGAGAAGCGTGAAAAAATTAATCAATTAATTAAACAAGAAGAAGAAGGTGCTTTGGTATTTGATAAACAAAGTGCTTTTGGAATCAAATTCAATACTGATGGATGGGGCATTTTTTACGAAAAAGGGAAGTACAAAACGCTCACAAAAACAAACTTATGGTGGGTAGAGTTTGGTGAACGAAAAAGTAATAAAGAGGAACGTGTTCCAACATTATCATCCAATCAAGGATTTATTATTATATCCAGTTATATTTATGGTAAACAAAACAATTTTTATCAATTAAAGCTTGGCTTCGGGCAACAAAAATTAATAGGTGGAAAAGGGAATAAAAACGGAATTGCCGTTTCAGCAATCTATGGTGGAGGAATTAGTGCTGGGTTATTAAAACCCTACTATATAGAAATTCAAAATCCAACTAATGGAGCCAGACAAACTATTAAATACAGTCCAGAAACAGAAAAACTTTTTTTAGACCCTACAGTGATTTTAGGAAAAGCAGCATTGGGTACAGGTTTTGGAGAAATGCAATTTGCACCTGGGGCACATGTTAGAACAGCCCTTCGGTTTGATTATGGGAAGTATAATGAAGTACTTTCTGCTATTGAAGTGGGTTTAAACGCGGAGTTTTACGCTCAAAAAATTCCAATTTTACTATTGAACAAAGAAAATAGTTTTTTTGTTAGTGCGTATGCTGCAATTACTTTTGGTAGGAGAAAGTAGCTCAAATTTTTGTTCATTTCTGAAGAGTAAATACATATGCAAGAATTAACCGTAGTACAAAAAATTGATATTCCGATTATAACTGAAAACCCTCTGAAAAAGCCCAATTGGTTAAGGGTTAAATTACCTATTGGAGAAAGCTACAAACATGTTAGAGGGCTTGTAGATACCCATAAATTGCACACTATTTGTGAGAGCGGCAACTGTCCTAATATGGGAGAATGCTGGGGTGAGGGTACCGCAACTTTTATGATATTGGGTAATATTTGTACAAGAAGTTGCGGTTTTTGCGCAGTGGCAACTGGCAGACCAGGTGCAATAGATTGGGATGAACCTCAACGGGTTGCTGAAGCTATCCATTTAATGAAAGTAAAGCACGCAGTAGTAACAAGCGTAGATAGAGATGAATTAAAAGATGGAGGCTCAATTATTTGGTACAACACAATCAATGCTATAAAAAGTCTAAACCCCAATACTACATTAGAAACCCTAATTCCCGATTTCAGGGGGTTAAAAGACCAGATTCAACGAATTATAGATGCCGCCCCAAATGTGGTTAGCCATAATATGGAAACTGTTGAACGCATTACCAAGCAAGTAAGGATTCAAGCTAAATACAGAAGAAGTTTAGAAGTGTTAGAAACTTTAAAAAAAGGCGGAATGCGCACAAAAACCGGAATGATGTTGGGTTTAGGTGAAACTAGAGAAGAAGTTATTCAAAGCATGCACGATCTTATTGAAGTGGGTACCGACGTGCTTACATTGGGTCAATATTTACAACCAACTAAAAAACATTTACCAGTTCAACGTTTTGTTCATCCCGATGAGTTTGCAGAACTTAGAGAGATAGGTTACACCATCGGGTTTGATTATGTAGAAAGTGGCCCTTTAGTTCGTTCATCTTATCATAGCGATAAACATGTTATAAAAGGATTTGGAAAAGATAAATGGATGAGTGAGAAAATGAACTAATATTTTTAATAATCATGCAGAAATTATTTTTTATAATTTTTATACTTCCTTTTACAGTATCTGCACAATTAAAGTGGATAAATGTTGATGTTGATTTTCAACCACTTCCTGAAGGAGTGCATATTTTTTTTACCAATGATTCGTTAGATGGTAAGTCCAATCGTGCGTTCTATGTGAGTGCCGATTTAAAGCAAAAAAAAATATTATTTACAACCCAAGTGGGAAGTGGAAAAAGGTTTACTCCTTCGGAATATTTTAACAAAGAAGAAAAACCTTTACTAGTAGTAAATACCACTTTTTTTGAGTTTGTTCACAATAGCAACCTAAATGTGGTAATTAAAGATAACCACCTATTAGCCTATAATATTCAATCCATTGCCGGAAGAGGTAAAGATACATTCACCTATCGACACCCATTTTCAAGTGCTATTGGAATAAATAAAAAACGAAAAGCAGATGTCGCTTGGTTATATACCGATTCAACTAATCATTTTCCATTGGCTAGTCAAACTACAGTAAACGCTTATAAAGATTCATTTGCAACTATTAAAAAAGATCAGTTATCGCAGTTAGGTGATTTTAAAAAATGGAAAATGCAAACTGCAATTGGGGGTGGACCAGTATTGGTACAGAAAGGTGCAACAAAAATTTCCAATAATGAAGAATTAAAGTTTGGTGGCAAAGCAATTTTAGATAAACATCCTCGAACAGCAATGGGTTATACTAGAGACGGCAAATTAATTGTAATGGCAGTTGAAGGAAGATTCCCTGGAAAAGCAGAGGGAGCAAACTTGGAACAGTTATCACGCTTGTTAATAAGTGTAGGCTGCGAAGAAGCGTTGAATTTAGATGGAGGAGGTAGTAGTTGCTTATTAGTTAATGGAAAACAAACTATCACTCCTAGTGATAAAGAGGGGCAAAGACCTGTGCCAGCAGTCTTTATGATAAAGGTTAAAGACTAATTACTTCATCTCCCAAACTAAAGCAGAAGCACCTAAAATTGCAGCATCGGATTCCTTTAAATGGCTCACTAAAATTTTTACTTTATTTTGAAAAACTTCTACTAAGTTTTCTTCCATATTATCTCTAGTAGGTTTCAAAATAAAATCACCTGCCTTAGTAAGTCCACCAAATAGAACAATTGCTTCTGGGTTAGAAAACATTACAAAATTGGCTAAAGCTTTGCCTAAGATTTTACCAGTAAAGTAGAAAATTTCTTTTGCCAACTCATCTCCTTCAAGTGCTGCATCATGAACTTGTTTTGAATCTATTTTGTTAATTGGAATATTTCTTAATAAACTAGGCCTGGTTGATTTTTCTAAAAACTCTACTGTAGTTAATTTTACACCTGTTGCAGATGCATAACTTTCTAAAGATCCTTTTTTTCCTGTTCCTTCATGATATCGACCATCTGGTATTATAATAGTATGTCCTAATTCTCCTGCAAATCCATCATGCCCATAAATTAATTTTCCATTGGCTACAATTCCGCTTCCAACTCCAGTGCCAAGTGTAATCATAATAAAATCTTGCATTCCTTGAGCAGCCCCATACATCATTTCTCCAATAGCGGCAGCATTGGCATCATTGGTTAAAACTACAGGTAGTTTAAATTTATTCTGAACCATTTCACCCATTGGTACAATTCCTTTCCAATTAAGGTTTGCAGCATACTCAATGGTGTTTTTATAAAAATTTCCATTTGGTGCGCCCATGCCTATGCCCTTAATTCTTCCAACACCACCAGCTTGCTCAATAAATGGAACCAAGCTTAAATACAATTCATCTATAAAAGTATCTACTGTTAAATGTTTTTTAGTACTCATTTCTCCTGAGAACAATAAGTTACCTACTTTATCTACTATACCATACTTTGTACCAGTACCACCAATATCTATTCCAATAGCAAGTGGTTCAAGTGCATTATTATTCATCCCCTTATCTTTTTTCGTTCTCATAATTCATAATTCATAACTCATAACTCATAATTCATAACTCATAATTCATAACTCATAATTCATAACTCATAATTTATAATTCATAACTCATAATTCTCAATGTCCGCTGCTTACTTTAACATCATAATCGATTCCTTGTGTTTTCAAAATTGATTTTGACCTGATCGCATAAAATGCCATATACGCAAAACAAATAATCCCTACAATATAACTGTATTGGATGCCTAATAAATTATCAGAACCCAACCAGCCTTGAAGAGCTGCAATAAAACCACCGCCCATAATCATCATAATTAATAAACTACTACCTTGATTGGTATGCTTGCCCAATCCAGCTACCGATAAAGTAAAAATGCATGGCCATAAAGTGCTACAAAATAAGCCCACACTTATAAACGCAAACACACTAACCATACCTGTTGTAAGTATACCAATTGCCAATGCTGTAATGCCCATTAACGAAAAAATAAGTAACATTCTAGCAGGACTTCCTTTGCTTAAAATGTCACCAATGATCATAGCAATAATTACAAAAGCATATACATAAAATGGAGTAATATCATGTTGTGCAATTTTATTTACAATTAAAAAAACTGCAAAAGCTAAATAAGGCATCAAGAAATTAAGTATTTTTTTTGCACCCGTGCTAACATCAAAAGCACCAACGGCACCAGTCCACCTACCCATCATTAAACTTGCCCAGTACAACGAAATAAATGGTGCATTAAAGTCGTTTGTAAATTCTGTTGCGCCAATATATTGTAATGATTTTGATACTACTGTGCCATTTAATATTTGAAAATGTTGGTGTAAATATTCTGGTAAATTGCTTGCTGTAGATACCTCAACACCTACATAAACGAATATGCCAATCATACCCATCCATAACTGTGGATATTGAAAAACTGATGCCCTGTGCAACACTTTACTTGCTACATCTGCTTCTTCTGCCGCTACTTCTTCTAAATCAATTTTATTGGGAACAGATGAGAATTTTAGGAAAATTGCTACCAACACAAATGCTAAACCTAAAATTAAATAGGGCGTTTTCACACTCTCAATACTTGCAGTTGATGAGCCGCTGCTAACACTACCAAATATGGCAATACTAACCAATAATGGTCCTATAGTGGTTCCAAAATTATTTATACCACCAGCCATATTTAAACGTTGTGAACCAGTTTTAGGATCACCCATAACAATAGCGAGTGGGTTGGCTGCAATTTGCTGTAAAGAAAATCCAAGTGCCACAATAAATAAAGCGGTAAGCATTAGTGTAAATGAAGCAGTATTAGCCGCAGGATAAAACAGTAATGTACCAATTGCAGAGATAATTAACCCAGTTACAATACCATTTTTATAACCAATTTTATTTAATAAATCGTTACCAATAATTTTAGAAATACCAAAATAAATCAATGCTCCAACTGTATATGCAACATAAAATGCAACAGCTACTAATTGGCTTTGAAATTGGGAAAGTGTAAACGCTTTTTTAAATACGGGAATCAAAATATCGTTGCTAGCAGCAACAAAACCCCAGAAAAAAAATACAGTAACTAGTGTTCCAAATTGTGACCATTTTGTTTTTTGGCTCATAACAATCGTTTATTTTTTGTAAGTATAACGAAAAGTACTAAGAATTCGTAGAAGCAAAAATTTTAAATGTGAAATTTGATTGAATCAGTTTAATAACTAACTTGAAACGAATTTAAAATTCAGGGGATGGAGATTATACATGTTAGTGCGGAATGTTATCCGGTTGCAAAGGCTGGTGGGCTAGGGGATGTTGTAGGAGCTTTGCCAAAATACCAATGTAAATCAGGTGATGTTGCCAAAGTGGTGATGCCTATGTATCGTACCAAGTTTTTGTATGAAAATGAGTGGGATGTAGATTTTAAGGGGAATGCCAGTTTGGGAAATTGGTATTTCGAATTTACTGTTATAAAAGAACATACCAATAAATTGGGGTTCGATTTATACCTTATAGATATTAACGGGTTATTAGATCGTCAGAAAATTTATGGGTATGATGATGACACGGAAAGGTTCACCGCTTTTCAAATAGCAGTGGTTAATTGGATCAGTAATTGGGAGCATCGCCCTGATATAGTACATTGCCATGATCATCAAACGGCCCTAATTCCGTTTATGATGCAGCATTGCTATTCCTATCAATTTTTAGCAAATGTACCTACGGTATTAACCATTCACAATGCACAATACCAAGGTTGGATGGGATGGAATAAAAGCACTTATATACCGAGTTGGGATTTATGGAAAAGAGGTATGTTAGATTGGGAAGGAAGTATCAATCCACTAGCATGCGGAGTTAAGTGTGCTGGAAAAGTTACTACGGTAAGTTGGAGTTACATGGAAGAGCTAAAAGTTAGTGCCAATGGATTGGAAAAATTATTTGAATATGAAAAAGGAAAATGTGTTGGTATATTAAATGGAATTGATAATGAAGTCTGGAATCCTTCAACTGATTCTTATCTTGATCATCATTTTACCCAAAAAACGGTTGTAAAAGGGAAGGCCAATAATAAAAAGTTGCTTTGTGAACAGTTTGGTTTGGATCCTAAAAAACCATTATTTGTATTTATTGGAAGGCTTGTTGGTGAAAAAGCAGCAGATATTTTGCCAGACGCCATTAAAACTTCCATTCATCACACACAGGGTAATGCGTCATTTCTTATTTTGGGAAGTGGCGATACAACAGTGGAATGGGCTTTTCAACAAATGGCCATAGAATTGAAGGGTGTTTTTAATGCAGTAATTGGTTATAATGAAAAGTTGAGCCATATTATTTATGCAGGTGCTGATTTCTTGTTAATGCCAAGTAGAGTAGAGCCATGTGGGTTAAATCAACTATACGCTATGCGTTATGGTACAGTACCGATTGTTAGAAGTACAGGGGGCTTAAAAGACACGGTTTTAGATATGGGCGAATATGAAGGATTTGGTATACGTTTTGATCATGCAACAATTAACGACATTAATTACTCCATTGGTAGAGGAGTATCAGTTTATCAAAATAAAAAGCAGATGGAGTGGATGCAAAAGCACATGATGCAAATTGATCATAGTTGGGAGAGCACAGTTGATCAGTATAAACAAGTATATTTAAGTTTACAATAAATTCAAAAAAAGTCATTTACTAATTTGTAAATAAATTATATGAGAACATCAATTTCAAATTCGGTACTAGCCGTTATTTTAGGCGGAGGAGCTGGTTCAAGATTATTTCCATTAACATTAAGTAGATCAAAACCAGCTGTACCTATTGCCGGGAAATATCGATTAGTTGATATTCCAATCAGCAATTGTATTAACTCAAATATCAATCGGATGTTTGTTTTAACACAATTTAATTCTGCTTCATTAAATAAGCATATTAAAAACACCTATCATTTCAGCGCTTTTAGTTCTGGCTTTGTAGATATTCTTGCTGCAGAACAAACTCCTGATAATGCTGGCTGGTTTCAAGGAACAGCAGACGCAGTAAGGCAATCGCTTAGGCATATTTCGAGCATGGATTTTGAATACATTTTAATTTTAAGTGGCGATCAATTATACCAGATGGATTTTAGCGATATGTTGGGAAATCACAAAACTAAAAATGCTGATATCTCTATTGCAACAATTCCAGTTAATGCAATAGATGCCCCTGAATTTGGCATTCTAAAAACCAATGAAGAAGATGAAATCACTTCTTTTATTGAAAAACCCAGTACAGCTATTTTACAGGATTGGACTAGTGATACAGGAACAGCAATGCAAAGATCAGGGAAAAATTATTTAGCATCTATGGGCATCTACATTTTTAATAAACAAGTGTTGTATAAATTACTCAATGAAACTCATCCATCTGCAACGGATTTTGGCAAAGAGATTATTCCCGATTCAATTGAAAATTATAATGTGGCAAGTTTTCAGTATGATGGTTATTGGACAGATATAGGTAATATCCATTCATTTTATGATGCTAATTTAGCGCTAACACAAGAAGTGCCTTTATTTAATTTATTTGATAATGAAAAAACGGTTTTTACTAGGGCTCGAATGCTTCCGCCAGCTAAAATTAGTGGTACTACTTTAGAAAGAACCATCATTGCAGAAGGATCAATTATTAATGCAAGTAGAATTGAGCAAAGTGTAGTAGGCATTCGATCAAGAATTGGGTATGGTACTACTGTTGTCTCGACTTATATAATGGGTAATGATTATTATGAAACTATTGAAGAAATGTCCAATAATATTGAACAGGGATTGCCAAGAATAGGAATTGGAGAACGTTGTTACATTAAAGATGCTATTATTGATAAAAATTGTAGAATTGGAAATGATGTTAGGATTAATGGTGGAAAGCATTTAGCTAATATTGATCACCCATTATACACAGTAAAAGATGGAATTGTGGTAATAAAGAAAAGAGCTGTATTGCCAGATGGTTTTATAATTTAATTTATTTGAACCATTTAATTTTACGCAATATCAAAAAAATATTTATGCTTCGATTTTTTTTAAACTATTAGTAATTCCAAATGTATTTGACTGGTAATTAATTAATATTTCCATATGAATGAATCCATATTTCTTGCTGATTTACATAAAGTAGGCCTAGCTGATATTGAACAAGTAGGAGGTAAAAACGCTTCTTTGGGCGAGATGCTTCAAAATCTTTCTGAGTTGGGAATTCAAATACCAGGAGGTTTTGTAGTTACAGTAGCAGCTTATCGTGAATTTATTCGTTACAACAACTTAAGTGAATCGATTCATACAATCATTAATAGTATTAAACTAGACGATATTGAATCATTGAGAAGAGGAGGTTTGCAGGCAAGGCAGTTGTTGAAGAACGCCAAATTCCCCCGTGAATTAAGCGAGGCTATCATAGCTAAATACCATGAATTAAGTAGTGTTTATGGGCAAGAAATTACAGATGTTGCTGTTCG
>JAYTXG010000434.1:0-1994 GCA_043743375.1 Sphingobacteriia bacterium | reverse complement strand
TAAAGTTGAAGGGAGATATGAAAAGTCCAATTCTTTGTTTTTTGGGTCCTCCAGGTATTGGTAAAACATCTTTGGGAAGATCTATTGCACATGCAATAGGAAGAAAATATGTTCGACTTAGTTTAGGTGGCTTACATGATGAAAGCGAAATTCGCGGTCACCGAAAAACCTATATTGGAGCAATGCCCGGAAGAATCATTCAGAATATCAGAAAATGCAAATCTTCAAACCCCGTGATGATTTTGGATGAAATTGATAAAATAGGAAGCGATTTACGAGGAGATCCTTCCTCATCATTATTAGAAGTTCTTGATCCTGAACAGAATCATACATTTTATGATAATTATCTTGAACTTGAATATGATCTAAGTAAAGTGTTGTTTATTGCAACTGCTAATAACATACAAAACATTCAACCCGCTTTAAGAGATCGATTAGAAATAATTGATTTAAGTGGATATGCAATTGAGGAAAAAGTAGAGATTGCAAAACGCCATTTAGTGCCAAAACAAAAGGAAGCACATGGCTTGGCAAAAGTTAATTTTAAAATTAATGACAATGTTCTTGAAAAATTAATTGAGCATTATACCAGAGAAAGTGGAGTGAGAGAATTAGATCGTCAATTAGCATCCATTATGCGTTTTCAGGCCAAAGAAATGGCAGTAAAGGACAAAGTTAAACTAAATGTAAGTGCTTCTGATGTAGAACACATACTCGGTCAGCCTCGCTATAACAATGAAATTTATAAAACAGCTAATATGCCAGGTGTAGTTGTTGGCTTAGCATGGACTTATGTTGGAGGAGATATTTTATTTATCGAAACTATTTTGAGCGATGGAAAAGGAGAAATCAAATTAACCGGTAACCTTGGTAATGTAATGAAGGAAAGTGCAACTACTGCATTGAGTTATATTCAGGCAAATGCCAAAAAGTTAGGTATTGATCCCGAATTATTTAAGACTAAAAATATTCACGTTCACGTTCCAGAAGGTGCAGTTCCAAAAGATGGGCCAAGTGCCGGAATTACCATGTTAACTTCTCTCACCTCTGCTTTTACTGGCAGAAAAGTAAAGCCTTTTTTGGCTATGACGGGTGAGATAACATTAAGGGGTCAGGTATTGCCAGTTGGAGGAATTAAAGAAAAAGTATTGGCAGCAAAACGAGCAGGGCTTAAAGAAATTGTTTTGTGTTATATGAACCAAAAGGATATAAATGAAATTGATAATAACTTTATTAAAGGGGTTCATTTTCAATATGTAAAAACAATGCAACAAGTTATTGATTATGCTTTAGTATAATTCCTTTTTACAAGGTATTTTATTTAGTTTTAATCATCAATGTTAAAACGAGTATTAATTATTGTTGTATTGGTATACATTACTCCTATGTGTTATTCTCAAACACTTGGGGGCAATGCAGTTTTTAATTTCTTATCTCAACCAACCACCGCTCAATTATCTGCCTTAGGTGGAGTAAATATTTCTTCAATTGGTAATGACGTAGGGATGGCGTTTCATAATCCAGCACTCTTGCGAAATGAAATGCATCAGCAAGTAAATACTTCATTTAACACTTTTTTGGCTGGAATTAGTCAGTATAGCGTTACCACCGCGTTTCATCTTACTAATAAAAATTTGAATCTAGGCGTGGGTGTGCAATATTTAAATTACGGAACACTAGTACAAACAGATGCATCAGGCAATGTACTCGGTAATTTTAGGCCCAGTGATTATGTAGTGCAAATGATGGTTTCAAAACAGTATAACGAACGTTTTTGGATTGGCGCTACGGCTAAATATATTCAATCTAATTATGGCGCCTACAGATCTAATGCATTGGCAATGGATTTTGGATTATTATATTTTGATAAACAACATGAAATTCAAGCTAGTGTTGTAGTAAAAAATTTGGGAACACAATTAGCAACTTATAATAATGATGGGAAAAAAGAAGAACTTCCTTTTGATATTCAAGCAGGTATAAGTAAACGTTTG
>JAYTXG010000433.1:0-7609 GCA_043743375.1 Sphingobacteriia bacterium | reverse complement strand
GCCCCCGCGCATTTAAAAACCATTTTACGACCTTATCAAGAAAGTGGGTTTCAGTGGTTAAATTATTTACGAGAAGTACAGTGGGGTGGAATCTTAGCTGATGATATGGGATTGGGTAAAACTATTCAAGCACTCAGCTTTTTACACCATTTAAAAGTTGAAAACAAAAAACTTAAAGCGCTGGTTGTTTGTCCTACTACTTTATTGTACAATTGGCAAAATGAAATTAAAAAATTCACTCCATCTCTTACCTACTATATACACCATGGTGGATTAAGGGTAAAAGAAGGAATTGCTGATCCAAGTATTGATGTAATAATTACTACTTATGGAACTTTAAGAAGTGATATAAAACAGTTTGTTGAAGTAAATTTCGATTATGTAATTTTAGATGAGAGTCAAGCTATTAAGAACCCAGGGAGCAAAGTTACAAAAGCTGCTTCTTTGTTAAAAGCCACAAGCAGACTATGTTTGAGTGGTACACCTTTGCAGAATAACACATTCGATATTTTTGCACAAATGAATTTCCTTAACCCTGGGATGCTCGGAAGTATGGAATTTTTTAAGCAAGAATTTTCAATACCAATTGATAAATTTGGGGAGAAAGAGCAGAAAGATCACCTCCGAAAATTATTGTATCCTTTTATTTTACGTAGAACAAAAGAACAGGTAGCAAAGGATTTGCCAGAAAAGCAAGAAATGGTATTGTTTTGTGATATGGGAGATGAACAGCGTAAAATTTATGAAGCTTACCGAAACGATTATCGCGATAAAATTTTAGGTGTAGTTGAAAATCAAGGCATCCAAAAATCTCAGTTAACTATTCTACAAGGATTAATGAAACTGAGGCAAATTTGTGATAGTCCTGCAATTGTAAAGGAAGAAGAACGTTTTCCGAATGTGTCGGTAAAGCTAGAAGAGCTAGGAAGAGAAATTACTGAGAATATCAGTAATCATAAGGCATTAATTTTCTCTCAATTTTTAGGGATGCTAGCATTGATAAAAGAAAAGATGAAAGAGCTGGGTGTTGATTATGAATATTTTGATGGAAGCAGCACTATTAATGAAAGAGAACGAGCAATTCAGCGATTTCAAAATGATGATAATTGTAGGGTATTTTTAATTTCATTGAAAGCCGGAGGAGTAGGCCTAAACCTCACTGCGGCCGATTATGTATATATAGTGGATCCTTGGTGGAATCCTGCAGTAGAGCAGCAGGCAATAGACCGTACACATAGAATTGGACAAACAAAAAATATTTTTGCCTATCGAATGATTTGTACCGATACAGTTGAAGATAAAATATTGAAACTACAAGAACGCAAACGTAATCTTGCTCGTGAAGTAATAACTGATGACGAAGGGTTTATTAAAACACTTACAAAAGAAGATGTGGAGTACTTATTTAGTTAAACTAATTATTTATTCTCCTTTTATACCAAGTGGTTCACCGATTTTTAATGCAAAATTTCAGCTTATCACAATAGATTGCTATCTGTATAAAATTAGACATTACTTTCAAAGAAATTATTATGAAGCATGTATTAATAGTATTATCTATCTTGATTGTGGTGCTAGGTAATGCTCAAAGTACAGGCACTTTAAAAGGTAAATTAATTGATTCTATTGGAAAGCAGGTGCTTAAAGATGCTTCAATCACTATATTGGATGCAAAAGATTCTACCCTAGAAGTTTTTGGATTGGCAAAACAAGATGGTAGTTTTTCAATAGAAAATATTGGATTCGGTCCAATGATTGTTCTGATAAAGTTTCAAGGGTATGAGAACTTTTCAAAAAATGTAATTTTTTCAAAAACAATCACTCAAATAGCACTTGGTAATATTTACATGAAAATATCTTCTAATGATTTAGGTAATGTAACGGTAACTCAATCACCAATAACTATTAAAAAAGATACTATTGAGTTTAATGCATCAAGCTTTAAAACTAAGCCTAATGCAGTGATGGAAGATTTATTGAAGAAATTACCGGGAGTGCAAGTTGATAAAGACGGTAATGTGAAAGCACAGGGTGAAGCAGTTCAAAGAGTTTTGGTTGATGGGAAAAGGTTTTTTGGAGATGATCCCAAATTGGCAACAAAGAATTTGCCTCCAGATATGATCGATAAAATACAGGTGTTTGATGCATTAAGTGATCAAGCTGCATTCACGGGTTTTGATGATGGGAATAGAGTAAAAACAATTAACATCACCACAAAAAAAGATAAACGAAAAGGATTTTTTGGAAGAGCAACTGTTGGGGCTGGTGCCGATACTAAAGAAGGAGTATATGATAATAGTTTAAACCTAAGTCACTTTAATGGGGATATGCAATTAACATTAACTGGTCAAGGGAATAATGTAAATAAGCAAAACTTTAGCGTGCAAGATGCATTAGGTTCATTAGGGGGAGGCGGTTTTGGAGGCGGAGGTGGTGGAAGAGGAGGCGGAGGCGCAATTGCAATAGTAGCTGGGGCAGCGGGCTTACTTGGAACGGGTAGTGGTGGAGGTATTGTAAACACTTGGGCTGCGGGTTTAAACTATAAAGATGCTTGGGGAAAGAAAACACAATTCTCAGGTAGTTATTTTTTTAATGACCAAAAAACATATCGTGATCAAAATAGCTATACACAGAATTTAATACCTGGAGCACCGGATTCTTCTATATTTAATACATCAACACAAAATTCTATTACTGAAAATCAAAATCATCGTTTCAATTTTAATATAGAACACCAGTTTGATTCTGCTAATTCATTAATAATTCGCCCAAATATTAGCTTCCAACATACGGATGCGCAGTCCGATCAGATTACTTCTTCTACAAAGGGTTCTTCAAAATTCTTGAACAATTCTAAGGCTTATACTGATAGAGTAAATGATGGTTATAATGCAAGTATGGAAGCCACTTTTCGTCACAAGTTCGCTAAAAGAGGAAGAACTTATTCCATTGCACTTAACCCTGGTCAGAGCGCTAATGATGGAAACAATACCAACTATTCTATCAATAATTATTTCAACAGACCTACACCTTATGCAGATACTATTAATCAAATTGGTATTACTAATAGAGATGGAAAAACAATTGGAGCATCTGTATCTTATACAGAGCCAATTGGAAGAAATCAAATAATCGAATTCATTTATAATTATAATTCTAATATTAATAATTCTGGCACTAAAACTTTTGCTTTTAACAAATTAAATAATCAATTTGATGTTACAGTTCCTAACCTAACAAATGTTTTTGAAAACACATTTAATGCTAACAGATTTACTTTAAGTTATAGAATCCAAAAGGCCAAATATAATTTAAGTTTTGGCTCTGGAATTCAGGCTGGAGAATTAATTAGTAAGAATATCACAAAAGACAGTTCTATTATTCAAAACTTTATAAATTTTTTTCCAACAATGAATTTTAGGTATGACTTCTCAAAAACTAAAAACCTACGAATTTTTTATAATGGAAGAACCGGTCAGCCAAGTGCAAGTCAATTACAGCCTGTAATCGACAATTCAAATCCTTTGAATATTAGAACTGGTAATCCCGAATTAAAACAACAATTTATTCATACATTTAGAATATTATATAATTCATTTAATTTATTTACCCAGAAGATAATTTTTGCTACTATTAATGCTAGTTTTATTGATAATGATATTCAAAATTCTACTATCTATTTACCCAATGGAGGTCAGGTTACAAAACCTGTAAACTTAAGTGGAACTTATAATATAAATGGAATATTTAATTATGGGTTTCCATTAAAAAAACCTAAGAGTAATGTTAATCTTACACTAAATGTTAGTAAATCGCAAAGTCAAACTTTAGTAAATAACCTTAGCAACTATACTAAAAATACTGTAGCTGGATTTAATGCAAGCTGGACAACCAATTTAAAAGATAATTTCGACATGAATTTTTCTTCTAATTCTTCATTCACTTTTGCACGATATACACTTCAGCCAGAACAAGATGGCGATTTCTTTACGCAAACTTTTAATGCGGAGCCTACTTATTACACCAAAAGCGGTTGGATACTTTCTTCTGATTTTAGTTATGTAAAAAATATGGGAAGAAGTGAAGGGTACAACACTACTATTCCTTTATGGAGTGCAAGTATTGGCAAACAGCTCTTTAAAAAGAAAGAAGGTGAAATTAAATTTTATGTATTCGATCTGTTAAACCAAAATGTAAGCATTACCAGAAATGTAACTGGAAATACCATTCAAGATGTTTCTACTAGAGTACTTGCTCGCTATTTTATGGTAAGTTTCACTTATAATTTGCGAAAATTCGGAGCCCAAGCTCAACAACAAAGAAACCCAATGATGGATATGTTTCGTGGAAATAAACTCCCAGGATCAGGAGGTATGAATCGTGGCTTTCGCCAATAATCACAACCCATTAAGCTAATATTAACCTTTATATTATACAAAATACAGATTTGTATCATAAAGATTCTTAAATTTGTTTTTCATTCTAATAATGGCAACTACTAATACATATAACAATTTTACCTTAAATAGTACATCTACAGCTGAATTATTTAATTTTCCATTTATAGTATTACCTAGGCCGCGACGCGGTTTCTGATAGGACGAGCAGCTGGCAATTGCCCCTATCAGTGAAAATTTCTCCGAAACTTTGTTTGGTATAATTCTCTCGATTACTCTTTAATTTTTAGTACAGTGGAACAACCAATTATTGTTCGTGTTGCAAATAGTAGTGATACACATTACGCTCAAACTATTACTGATGAAATGGAAGCTTCTGCAAAAGCTAGGGGTACAGGAATAGCTAAAAGAAGTCCAGAATATGTAGCGCAAAAAATGCAAGAGGGCAAAGCGGTTATAGCATTAGAACCAGATGGTTCATGGGTTGGTTTTTGTTATATTGAAGTTTGGGGGCATGAGGAATTTGTTGCCAACAGCGGATTAATTGTAGCTCCTGCTTATAGAAAAAGTGGAGTTGCTAAGAAGATTAAGCAAACTATATTTCAGCTTTCTCGAAAAAATTATCCTAAGGCAAAAATTTTTGGACTCACAACTGGACTAGCAGTAATGAAAATCAATAGCGATCTGGGTTATGAGCCCGTAACCTACAGTGAGTTAACAGATGATGAAGAATTTTGGGCTGGGTGTAAAAGTTGCGTTAATTACGACATTTTGATATCTAAAGACCGCAAAAATTGTATGTGTACTGCTATGTTATATGATTCAGCAGACCATTTTGAACCCGAGGAAACATCAGCAGAATTTAAAGCAAATTCAAAATTGTACGAACGATTTATGAAAATTAAACAAAGTAAGTTGATGAGCTTTTTTAGAAAGAAAATGTTATTTAATTATTTTTAATTTTTAATCACATCATTATATGGTATCAAAAAAATTAGTACTTGGTTTTAGCGGTGGATTAGATACAACATATTGTGCTCTTTATTTGTCTCAAGACAAAGGATACGAAGTACACAGTGTAATTGTAAATACTGGTGGGTTTACTGAAGAAGAGTTGAAGCAAGTAGAAAAACACGCATACTCACTTGGAGTAAAAACACACACTACATTAGATGCCGTTGAAGGATATTATGACCAAATTGTAAAATATTTAATTTTCGGGAATGTATTAAAAAATAATACTTACCCATTAAGCGTAAGTGCAGAAAGAATAAGTCAGGCTGTTCATATTGCTGAACATGCTAAAAAGCTTGGTGCAATTGCTGTTGCGCATGGTAGTACTGGTGCTGGAAATGACCAAGTTCGATTTGATATGATTTTTAATATAATGATTCCTGGAGTTGAAATAATAACCCCTATTAGAGATCTTAAATTAAGCCGTGAGGAAGAAATCAGCTATCTCAAAGAAAGAAATGTGCAAATGAATTTTGAAAAACACACTTATTCAATAAATAAAGGATTATGGGGAACAAGCGTTGGCGGAAAAGAAACATTGCAATCAAAAGGGTTATTGCCAGAAAGCGCTTGGCCTACTCAAGTAACTAAAATGGATGGTGAAGAAATGACTATTGATTTTGAAAAAGGAGAGATCAAAAAAGTGAATGGGAAATTGTTTAAACACCCTACAGAAGCAATACAATTTATTCAATCAATTGCTGGTCCATTTGGTATAGGAAGAGATATTCATGTAGGCGATACCATTATTGGAATAAAAGGGCGAGTAGGTTTTGAAGCAGCAGCTCCAATGGTTATTTTAAAAGCGCATCATGCATTAGAAAAACATGTACTAACTAAATGGCAATTAAGTTGGAAAGATCAACTTGCACAATTTTATGGAAACTGGTTGCATGAGGGACAGATAATGGATCCTGTGATGCGAGATATAGAAGCTTTCTTCGAACAATCTCAGTCACAAGTAACAGGATCTGTTTTTGTACAATTGATGCCATATCGTTTTCAAATAATCGGAATTGAATCACCTTACGATTTAATGAGTAGTAAATTCGGAAAATATGGGGAGATGAATACCGGCTGGTCTGGTAATGATGTAAGAGGGTTTTCTAAAATATTTGGTAATCAAACAGCAATTTATCACAATATAAAATCTTCTCAATAATGATAAAAGTTGGTATTATAGGAGGTGCAGGTTATACTGGTGGAGAGCTAATTAGACTATTAATTAATCACCCAGAAGTAAAAATTTCTTTTGTACTTAGTAATAGCAATGCTGGAAACTCTATATATCAAGTTCATACAGATTTATTTGGAGAAACTGATATTCATTTCACCGATGAATTAAGCAGTGATATTGATCTTCTTTTTTTATGTGTGGGACATGGTGATGCTCGAAAATTTTTGACAGAAAATAATATTAATGCGCGAATTAAAATTATTGACCTTTCTCAGGATTTTAGACTAAACGCAAATTCAACATTTGGCAACAGAAAATTTATTTATGGTTTGCCAGAATTAAATAAAGAAGCAATTATTGCAGCTAATAATATTGCCAATCCTGGTTGCTTTGCCACTGCAATACAGCTTGGGCTCTTGCCTTTGGCTTCTATTGGTATAATTGGAGATGTATATTCCACGGGCATTACAGGCTCTACCGGAGCAGGGCAAGGATTAAATAACACTTCGCATTTTAGTTGGAGAGCCAATAATATTCAAGCATATAAATCATTAGCTCATCAGCATATTTATGAAATAACTCAATCAATTAATCAGTTGCAAAAAGAAGATCAATTGCAAGTGGGAGGTAAAGCACAAGGTGTTCAATTTGTACCATGGAGAGGAGATTTTACGAGGGGTATTTATGTGAGCTCAATTATTGATTGCGGATTACCGTTAAAAGAAGTTATAAAAATATACAAGCATTTTTATGAAAACGCTTTATTTACTTTGGTTAGTGATGTTATGATTAATTTAAAGCAAGTAGTAAATACCAATAAGTGTTTAATACATGTAGAAAAACAAGGAAATAAATTAGTGGTGCATAGTGCTATTGATAATTTATTGAAAGGTGCAAGCGGACAAGCAGTGCAAAACATGAACTTGTTGTTTGGAATTGAAGAAATGATGGGACTTAAATTAAAAGCGAATTATTTTTAGAAGTATGAAATTATTTGATGTTTATCCAGTTAACAATATTG
>JAYTXG010000432.1:0-2329 GCA_043743375.1 Sphingobacteriia bacterium | reverse complement strand
AAGTAAGTTTGTTAAGACGAGAATTATTAAAGTTTGCCCGTGTAATAAAAAATTTTGTCCCTTTAATGCAAATAGAATTATGGGAGCTTCAAATATTTTAAGTGGCACTTGTATAACTCTTAAAAAGCGAGTAAAATCAAAAACTGCAACTAATGAAAAAATTAAAGTCAATGTTGCAGCAATAGGTAATAGTTTTTTCGCAGCTACATCACTTCGTTTATTACTATAATGAAATACCCAAAATATAAAAATCAAAAGTGATGTGAATACTAACAACCCAAAACTTCCAAAGTGCGTTAATGTACAAAGAATAAGTACAATGATGGCTTTAATGAAATCACTTCTGTTTTCATACTTCAAAATTTTTATTATGTAATAGATATAGAGGAACACCAAAAAAACGGCTAATCCATTTTTTTACAACTGAAACGAAAAAATAAAAAGAGGGGTGAAGTTTAAAATGGCAAATGCAACCATTAAGTAGCTCGCAAAAGTGGATTTTATTTTCTTAGAAGTTAGCTCATTCGCAATCAGGAAAACAGGAATTGCTGATAGCGGTGGTAAAAAAGCGTCGATAAATCTGATTGAAAGAAAAATGCATTCGTTTTCAGTTCCAATATGTAAAAAATATAAAACCTTCGTAAATAATGCACTTACTGTAAAAAGTAAAGGCATATCTGGAAACGCCAAACGATAATGGTCAACTAAAAATTTTACTTGCAATGGAAAATAAGGTCCGTCACTACCTGCTAATAAATAATGATTTGCAGTTGAAGTTCTGTAAAGTCTGATTGCAATTGCAATAATAATAAATGTAATGACAGGTAGCCATCTTATTAGTTTTATCCTGTTGTCGGTTATACTACTTGTCATCCTGCTTTTGATGTTGTTTACACTTTAAATGTGTAAACCTAATTTAAGACGAGACCGTTGGGTATTTATAGCTTTGTGCATGACATTTATTCTACACTGCTTCTTTAAAGTTAGTATTAACTTTTAAAATTATTCATTATTTGCGGCTTAATTCAGAAATATAGCGTTTGGAAATATTATTTGTATTTTAAAATCTACAACTTAATACTCCCTTAACTTATTCATAATGCACAATACACACGAATAATGTATGAAGGAAACAAGAAGAAAGTACAATTGATTTAAATAATAAACGTTGCCAAGTTAATCATCAATTATATAGAAAAAGTTGGTGGTGAGCATGCACTGATTATGTTAGTTTATAACATGAAACGAGCAATAAATCTTTCATCAATCCAATTAGCATGCTTATTTTTTTTGAATCTTATGCAAATTCTTGTAGAAGCTTAACTATAATTGCTTTCGTCAACTTTTTGTGAAATAGTTGTAAATTTTATATTACCATTTGTGTCCAAAGGTTTTGCAAATGAGGCTAGTGCTAAATCCAAATCTTATTTGTTTGAAGTTTAGATGGTAAAAATTAAGATGGCGGCAAATGATACCCATGCAAGAAACAAGCAACAATGCTGTGGGTTTTAAAAATCGTGATAAACTTATAATGTTTATTGTAATACCGGTGCAAATAGTTATAGAGGTAGATTCTAGGTTGGTTTGTTGAGCGTGTCAAACCAGAGGCTCAAGTTTGTATTTGCAATTAAACCACTGATAATCCTTGTTGCTTCGCAAATGAGAATGGCAATTATAAATTTCCAAATGGGTGCAATGGTTTTATTTTGAGGCATTGATAAATGTTCGTTAAAAAGGATGTTTTTTGTGAATTAATTTTAAGCCGGAATATAAATGTTAAAGGTTGCGCCTTTGTTTAATTCACTTGAAGCAGTGATAATACCTTCGTGATTCTCTATAATTTTTTTTACGATAGATAGCCCGATGCCTGTGCCGTTATATTCGTTCTTTCCGTGAAGGCATTGGAATACTTCAAATATTCTTTCGCTGTATTGTTGTTCAAATCCTATTCCGTTGTCGGAAACTGTGATGTGACAATATTTTTTTTGTGGCATAAGCTTTTCGTTGTTAAGCTTTTTTCCGTTCGCTATTACACTTGTAATTTTTATGTACGATGCAGTTTCTGATTTTGAAAACTTTAAAGCGTTACTGATTAGGTTAAGCATGAGTTGACGGAACTGAAAAGGAATAATGCAAGCATAGCATAAATCTGTTGTTTCAATGGTGGCGTGTTTCTCTTTTAAATCTTCATCCAAATCTTCCTTTACTTCATTAATAATTTTATTGAGGTCGGTGTTTTCAAATTTGCGTTCTGATGTGGTGGTACGTGAGTAAGCAAGTAAATCCTGAATAAGGGTTTGCATTCGATTGGCTGCATTCTGCATCTTCT
>JAYTXG010000431.1:0-3232 GCA_043743375.1 Sphingobacteriia bacterium | reverse complement strand
CCATAAACACTCATGATGGTATAGTAAATATTTACACTTGCTTCTCCAAACAAATGACCTTTTAAACTTAGGTAAATATAAAAAGTAGTATTAATTAATCCGATGGGATAAACTAGTATATTTTCTTTTCTGCTAAACCATACACTGCCAATACCAGCTATAACTGCAATAAATTCAATCAAACTAGTTTGTTGAATTCCTTTAATAATCTGATCAATAGCTGTAGATAATTCCATCTTTAAATTGCCAAGAGGCTTTTGCTTTTTTATACCGATTAATATATTCAAGATTGATTAAATCATCATTTTGTCCGTTAAAAAACCAAATGAGATAAAAAGAATGATTTGTTTTAAAATTACTTATTTCAGTTGGAATATCTTTATGTGGCAATGCAAAAGCTGTTTTTCCTGTTAGAAAAAAAACGGCATCATCAGCATTAGAAAAAACCATAGGCCCAATTTTATTAAGATCTTTTTTAATAAATTTTACCAAAGGAGATTGGGTCCATTGATTTTCTGTATATCCGGGTATACCTGCCACAGAAACACCTTCCCATGTTGCAGTATTTGTTTTATAATGATTGAATTGCATAAAGCCATATAAAAAAAATAATATTGAAGCTGCAATTAATTGGATATTTCTGTTTTTAATTTGTAATAATTGAAACACTAAAAATACAAGTATAAGAAATATTGGAATATATATTGGCGACAGTAACCTGCTACTCAACGTTTCGAATCTTGATACAGTTGATATTAAAAACATGAACCCTAAGTAGACTAATAAAAATACTGAAATTATTAAATTAAACGAAGTGGCAGTCTCTTTCTTTTTGAAAGAATAATAAATTAATGATAAGGCAATAATCACTAACAAAAAAAGTAACAGAACACCAACTTTAGTTGAATCTAATGGAGATATAAACCATTGCGCAATAACTTCGGCAGTATTGGTGAAGTTTATATAAAATGAGTTCAACGACTTTTCACGAACACCTGCATATGTTTCTGAAGCTAATATGTTTCTAACTAAGTTAATTAGTGGCAATATAACACCTACTGCTCCAAAATAAAAAAAGTGAATTAGTTTTTTTGAGGTAACCATTTTTCTATTAGTCAATATAATAATGCATCCTGTTAAAACTAAAGTTACTCCAGCATAACGGAGTGTAAATGCTACTGATGCAATGATTGATGCTATCAAAAGCTGCCTAATATTATTTTGCGATAAGTATTTATTGATAGAAGTAAAAAACAATATTGTAAAAAAAATAAATAAGGTTTCAGACCAAGCCATCGTATATATTTCTATTAAAGTGGGGCTGGTAGCAATGATTAACAGTAATAAGCATTTGACTATTTTATTTGTTGGATTAATTTTCTGAATTATATCGGCAACCATAAAAATAATTCCAGCAAAAATCAACCCATTTATAAAGGGTAAGATTTGTAGTAATGAAGTAGCAAAAACCAATTGTATACAAGCTAAAAAAATTGGATATCCCAAGGGGAATAATACAAAGGGTGTATTGGTATAATCTGTAAAAGATAACTGTTTAGCAATATTATTTGCAGCACTTAAATATTTTACTGAGTCGGGGGAAATGCCAATTCCACTGTGTTTGGTAAAAAGGAGAACCAACCCAAAAGCAATAGAAGATGCTATTGATGCATCCCAGTATGTAATGAATAATTTACGAATTATTTTTTTCATTGCCTGCTAACGCCACTTTGATCAATTGCTGATGATGTGTACAGTGGTATGCTGTAAAATAAAGCATTTCACGCAAAGTGAGTTTACCTAATAACGGATGGGGCAAGATTAAAGTGTCAAGATCTTCATCTGAATATTTGTTAGTTTTTTTAGCAATAGCTGCAGCTAAACTTTCTAATTTTTTTAAATTTGTTTCTCTTTCATTAAAAGAAATCTTCTTAGGTGCAAAAGCTTTTGGTGCTTTTCCGCCAGCCGAAAGTTTTGCTTTGTATTTTTCAACTAATTCTTCGTAGGATTTTGATGGCCTGTTAGCTTTTCTAAACATCATTTTCAGCACAAAATTCGGTAGTAATAATGCTAAATTAACTGGTTGTACACTTTTTAATAAATGATCTAGATGCTCTGCAGCCGACCATTTTTCGGCAGGAGAAAATAAAAAAGAATGTTCATCGAGTGAGCCCAAATATTGAACTAAACCACGATGAACATTTACTATATTCTGTGAAATTGCTGCTTTATCCATAATTATTCGGCTTCTGCTACTACTTCTTTAACTTCTGGAATCATTCTTTTCATCATTCCCTCTATACCTGCTTTCAGAGTAATCATTGAAGATGGGCAACCACTGCAACTTCCCTGTAGCATTAAATTTACAACACCGTCGTTGTAGCTTTTAAATTGTATAGCGCCGCCGTCCATTTCTACAGCTGGCTTCACATAGTTTTCTAACAGTTCCTTCACTCTTTTTACAACGTCATCATCATCTGCGCTTACTGTATTAGAAGCTTCTTGTTTAACTTTTGCAACCTCCTCATCATTTACTACAACCCCACTATTTTCGAGAAATTCTTTTAAAAAGGTCTTGATAGTCGGAATTACGTCTTGCCAATCTTCGGTATCGATTGTTTTTGTGATGGTAATGAAATTACTAGCAATGAATACGCTTTTTATGAAAGGAAAGCTAAACAATTCCTTTGCTAAGGGAGATGGACCTGCTAATGACTCGTCGGCAAAATCGATGCTTTTACCTGGATATAATAGCTTGTTTGCTACAAATTTCATCGTTTCCGGATTCGGAGTCATTTCTGTATAAATACTAATTATTGGATTGCCTGTTTGGATCATATTTATTATTTTTTAAATTCTACTATCAATTACAAAAATAAAACAAAACAATGGCTGTGAAAGTCCAAAGCAATGTTTATGCCTTTTACAGTGCCTTATTTTTCGGATATCGACAATTTACTCAATATTTAAGGTGTTTTTACGTTCTTCTTTATATCTCAAGAGCGTAAAGTATCTATGCGTAAATTAATCACTTTTATATTAATTACTTTTACTGGGATATCGGCTTCTTCCCAATCTATTGGCTTTTCGCTAGGAATAAACCTTTGCGGAGGAGAATTTAGTGAAAGTAATATGCCAGGCAGCCTTAATGTGCATTATTCTTATCCGACTGAAGAGGAGGTAGAATATTTTTATAAAAAAGGGTTTAAAGTAGTAACTATCCCTTTCAGAT
>JAYTXG010000430.1:0-2624 GCA_043743375.1 Sphingobacteriia bacterium | reverse complement strand
TGATTGTTTAAAATTAATTCTCGAAGAAGAGCCTACCAATGAAGAGGCTTTGTATAAAATTTGCTTCTGGACGGATTTTACTGGTCGTAATGAAGAAAGTATTCGATTACATCAAAAAATAATAGATGAATTTCCTTTTAACGAATTAGCCTGGTTTAATTTGGCTGCAGCATATCAAGGAATTAAATTGTATGAGAAGTCTATTGATGCGTATCAGTATGCAGTTGCAATTGATGAAAAATTTGATTATGCATATCGCAATATGGGTGATGCGTTTTTGCGATTAAGAAAATACAAAGAAGCAATCGAAGTTCTGGAAAAGGTTTTAGAACTAACCCGTCCTGAAGATGTAATTTATGAAGCAATCGGGCATTGTTATCATCGTATGGGTAAATATGCACAAGCCCGATTCAATTATAAAAAAGCAGTTCATTTAAATCCTGATGACAGCAAATTACATTATAAAATTGCAGTTACATATATGCTTGAAGAGCAATGGCAGAGTGCTTCTAAACAACTAGAAAACGCAATGCGAATTCATCGAAGTATTCCAGAATATAACCTAGCAATGGGTGAGTGTAAAATGAATTTGAATAAGTTTAAAGAAGCCATTCAATTTTTTGGTTCAGTGGTTCGTCATAAACCTAAAAATGCTTCTGGATGGGAAGCATTAATTCGTTGCTTGCTCAAAGCGGAATTATTTGAAGAGGCACATGAGCAATGCATAAATGCATCAGTAGCAACAGATGGCAAGCCTTTATTTATTTTTTATGCAAGTACTGTATTGTTTGTTTTAGGTAAAACAAAAGAAGCATTATTGCAATTAGAAAATGGAATGAACAAAGCACCAAAACTTTTAAAGAAATTTATAGAATTAAATCCTTCTATATTGCAGAATAATTTGGTTGTTGATATCATTGCACGCTATAAAAAAGGCAAGAAGATTTAGCAAATAATTTAGAGTTAATTAGTCTACTAATAAACTATTTTTCAGCTGATTTTTGTACTTTCGCCATCGAACAAAATAAGTATATGAATTTTAATCTTACTCAAATACCCGAAAGAACAGCTCAACCCCGTACTGCAGGTTTAACTATGGTAATGGATAAGGGCCTAAGTATTAACCAGGTAAATGATTTCATGAGTGTTGCTGGCACTCATGTTGATATTGTAAAATTGGGTTTTGGAACAGCATTTGTTACTCCTAATCTTCGCGAAAAAATTGAACTATATCAAACCTATAATGTTCCACTATATTTTGGGGGTACCTTGTTTGAAGCGTTTTTAATTAGAAACCAATTTGAAGATTATATTAATGTTTGTAAAGATTATGGTATTAAATATATAGAAGTTAGTGATGGCTCCATAACCATTCCACATGCAGAAAAATGCGGTTATATCGAAAAATTGACCAAGCATGTTACAGTATTAAGTGAAGTAGGTAGTAAGGATGCAACTCATATAATGCCTCCATATAAATGGATTGAACTTATGAGAGCCGAATTAGAAGCAGGTTCTTCTTACGTTATTGCAGAAGCTAGAGAAGCAGGTAATGTTGGTATTTACAGAGGGTCAGGTGAAGTGAGAGAAGGTCTAGTACAAGAAATTCTTACACAAATTCCTGCCGAAAAAATAATATGGGAAGCACCACAAAAAGCGCAGCAGTTATACTTCTTAGAATTAATAGGCTGTAATGTGAATTTGGGAAATATTGCGCCAAATGAAGTAATACCATTAGAAACAATGCGTATAGGGTTAAGAGGAGATACTTTTGAATTATATCTGGATAAAAAGTAATTATGCGGACATACGGACTCATTGGCTACCCGCTTACCCATTCTTTTTCCGAAAAATATTTCACCAATAAATTTCTGCAGCTAGGCATCAATGATGCTGTGTATTTTACTTTTTCAATTCCTTCTATAGATCAATTGAATTTGATTATTAAGGCCCACAAAAATCTTTGCGGGTTCAATATTACAATCCCATATAAAAAGCAGGTACTTGATTTTTTAAACGATGCTGATGTTACAGTAAAAGCAATGAATGCTTGCAATTGTGTTCGTATTGAAGACGGACAACTTGTTGGATACAATACAGATGTTATTGGTTTTGAACAATCATTAAGACCTTTTCTCAAGCCTCATCATAGCAAAGCATTGATTTTAGGAACTGGTGGTGCAGCAGCAGCAGTTGAATTTGTATTAAAGAAACTGCATATTAGTTATCAATTGGTTTCTAGAAATTCAATTGCTGGTCATTTATCTTATTTTGATCTCAACGAGTTAATAATGAGTAATCATACTTTAATTATTAATACTTCTCCTGTAGGTCAGTTCCCTGCAATTGATCAATCACCAGCTATACCATATCAATTTATTACCAATAAACACCATTTATTCGACTTAATATACAACCCAATCGAAACCTCTTTTTTGCAAAAAGGAAAAGATATGGGTGCATCCACTCAAAACGGATATGAAATGTTGGTATTACAAGCAGAAGAAAGTTGGAGAATTTGGAATGATGAAATAATGATATAATCAATTTTACTTTAACTTATTTACCATTTCTGCTGTAAAATTCACTTTCTTTTTTTGTTGATAATCATACAAAATCATTCC
>JAYTXG010000429.1:0-3853 GCA_043743375.1 Sphingobacteriia bacterium | reverse complement strand
TTTATTCTTTCTGACAAAGCCACTTTATCTCTTAAAGTATCAACGGATGAACCCGGCAAAACATTTTCTGTACAATTAAAGAATAAATTACAAGTAGAGAAAAGTGAATATAAAAAACCAGGCAAAATGGTTGCTATTTCAGATATTGAGGGCAATTTTGATGCCTTTAGAATGTTGTTACAGAATTGCGGTGTAATTGACACAAGTTATAACTGGACTTTTGGAGATGGCAACCTTGTATTGGTGGGTGATTTTTTTGACAGGGGTGACCATGTTACGGAAGTGTTATGGCTTATTTATTCATTGGAAGAAAAAGCAAAAGCTGCAGGTGGTTATGTTCACTTTATACTTGGCAACCATGAGATAATGAACCTAAGCGGAGATCTGCGCTATTTACCGCCCAAATATATTCAGGATGCAGAACTATTAAATGAAAATTATACAAGTGGGCTATATGGCAAAAATTCAGAATTAGGCAGATGGCTCAGAACAAAAAATATCATCGAAAAAGTAGGAGACTTTCTATTTATGCATGGTGGAATATCTCCTCAAATGAATAATTTGGATATTTCTTCTTTAAGCCGGATCAATGATATGGCCCGCCCCTTTTATCCGGATAGTACCAATAATTATAATGATCCCAGGCTTGATTTGATTTTTAGCGATGCAGGGCCATTTTGGTATCGTGGTTATTACATGGGAAGCCCGAGAGCTACTACTAATCAAATTGATAGCACACTGGATAAATTCAATGTAAAACATATAACTACCGGCCACTGCATTATCGCTGATACCATCGCTGCTTTTCACAATGGGAAATTAATTGATTTAGATGTTCATCATGCAGAAGGGCATTCTGAAGCATTATTGATAGAAGATGGAAAGTATTATCGTGTATCCAAACAGGGTCAAAAAATTTTATTGATGCAGTAATTTACCGTTAGCAGCGTTAACCTGAAATTGAAGCATTGTATTTTTCCAGTAAATCTTTTATACAGTTGCTGCACATACACCCGGCAAACTGCTTACTTATATATTCCTGCTCTTTTGTATTTACGGCAATACCATAACATTGGCATTTATTAATAACTGCGGCATTGCATTTAAATGCAGTGCCGCAGCGGGGACATTTTTTATTTTGTGCAATACCTGTTTCCAATAGAATATTTATTTAAAAGCTTGCAGTAACTCCAACAGCATAATTAAACGCACGGCTATTGTACCCTGCAATATCAGTATACTTTTGATTGGTGATATTTCTAAGGTTAACAAAAGCAGTAAATTGTTTGGTAAAATTATAACCGGTATAAAAATCAATGGTATAATACTGTGGCATTACAGCAGGCCCTGCATCATATTCGCCTTTTAACCGGGTACCAACAAAACGAAATGCGGGCATTATAGTTAATTGTTTTATTGGCATTAAAGTTAAAGTGCTGTATAAAGTAAAATTAGGCCGGCGGTACAAATTTTTTAATTTAACATCCCCATTTTTTCCTTCTCCATCCACATACGTAAAATTATTTACCCAGTTACCTATTTTACCAATAGCGATGGTACTTTCTACTTCAAACCCGTAATCATTTTGATTACCACCTTTAATGTATTGGCTGTTGTAAGTTACCGGGTCTGTATAAAAAACTATCAGGTGCCTGATATCTCTTTTAAACCCCACAATCCTTAAGGAATTCATTTTGTTATTGCTAAAACTTTGTACGCCTATTTCGTAATTATTGCTCTCTTCGGGTTGCAGACGAGTATTGCCAAACTCGCTGTACAATTGGTATAAAGAAGGCACTTTGTAGGCTGAAGAAATATTTACAAATACCCTGTTATTGTCATCAATATTATACGATGGGTTAAATGAGTAAGTTGCATTGCTGCCATAAATACTATTGTTATTATACCTTATACCTGCTTCTGCATAAAATCCATGCAGGTTTAACAATAATAAAGATGCATACACAGAATAATTGGTTGTTTTTGCACTGTCTTTTCCAAGTGCCGATTCATACTGATACCAATGATACCTTCCCTCACTTTCACTATAATATCTGCTAGAACCAACAACATTTTGATCAGTATTTTGTGCAACCCGTTGCATGCCGCCTACCAGGGAAATTTTAGTGCCTAAATTAAAGTTGCCATATATTTCAGAAACATAAGAATTGCCTTTATAACTACTCTTATTATAATCGCGGTTTTCAGCTAAACTTGTAGTGTCATTTAATAACGACCTATTCGCATTTACCAACGTATTTGTAAAATGTAATGTCCCTTTTTTTAATTGGTAAAGAAGTACCAGTGAATTAACCGCATTGGCATTTTTTCCTGTATAATCTTTATCATCTTTAAAGGCACCGGCATCAAGGTCACTATTATATTTTCCATAATTCGTCATAAACGAAGCTGAAAATTTTGTTGTAAATGTATAGCCAATATTTACCTGGAAATTATTTTGCTTAAAGCCATCTTTATCAAACCCGCCATTACCGGTTGTATCTTTTGCAGAAGAAAAACCCTTACTGCTAATATAATTGTAAGTAAGGTTGTAGGTAAACTTATCGAGTTTACCGTTGATACCCGCATTGCCCCTGAAGGTATTGTAACTGCCGTAAGATATAGTTGCAGTTGGGCTTATATTATTGGCCCCTCCCTTTTTAGTGATAATATTGATTACACCTGCAACAGCATCGCTGCCCCACAAGGTACTTTGTGCGCCCTTTAAAATTTCTATTCTTTCAATTTGGGAAGGGTTAATAGAATTAAGATCGAAAGAATTGTCGATACGGGAAGGGTCTCTCACAGGAATACCATCCATTAAAATAAGTGTATTACCCGATGAAGCGCCACGGAGATAATTATCCGGATTAGTGCCAAGCGTATTGTTGGCACCATTTACGTACATACCTGCCTGGTAGTTGAGTATTTCTGCAATTGATTTACCTGTGTTTCTTAACAAGGTTGCCTGATCAATTACAATAACTACTTTACCGGTTTGCGATTGTTTGATGAGTGTTTTGGTAGCAGTAATTACCACTTCATCTAAATTTACTTTACTACTGTCCTGCGCATGCAAATGACTACTGATTATTACAGCAGTCACCAATAAAATTTTCTTTTTCATTTTTTTAAAAATTTTTTTGTGACTGCTTTCGGAAAATTCAGGTATCGGTAATTTACACAATACCTGTTAGAAATATAAATGCTTTTCAGCGCTTACACTCCATGCCTTTCGCCCGAAAGCCGTGAATGATTAAATGTGATGCCTGGCAGGTCTTCTGGCTTGGCTTCTGTTGAACACCTTCCCGTTAATTTTTAACAGTGGTATGAAGATTCAACAGTGTGAATGACTAGTAACAAATGTAAAACCTTTGTGAAGCTCTCATTGTATATTATCAATTCACTACGCTTTACAGCTACGGGGATAGCGCCGGAATTACACTGGCTTCCCTTTTAATTTTCTGCATTGAAGCAGAAAAACCAAACTCGCTGCAAATGTAGGGATATTGTGTTTTAATCTGCCGATTTTTCAATCAATACCATAAAAACAAAAAACGGCTGATGTGCAGTTGCTTTTTGTTTTTACATTTTTTTGTACAAAAAATTACAGCGAAAAAGTTACATGAAACATTCCCCTCAATTTTGTTGTAGTCTGGTTGTTGGCAAAATTTTGTGATAAAGGCAATTGTACATTACAACCAATATTAATTTTTTGTATGGTTGTTTCCAACCCGGCAATAGCTTCCAGCAGGTAGCCACCTGTTTCAGCAATTTTTATATTAGCCAGTTGATTGGCTTCACTATGTTCATATATCAGTCCTGCATTGGGGCTAATAATATTTTTGCCAGC
>JAYTXG010000428.1:0-2148 GCA_043743375.1 Sphingobacteriia bacterium | reverse complement strand
CGTTGTACCATAATTGCGTACAAATGAAAAGCCTTCATACTTTTCATACGCATTACGGGGCGTATGTTCCAACACAAAAAAACCGCCGGGTGCAATTAGTTTTTGCGCAACAATTATTTTAGGCAATTCATCTATAGCACCTAAAGCATAAGGCGGACCAGCAAAAATAAAATCAAACTGCTGTGTGCAGCTTTGCAAAAAAGCAAACACATCCATTTTTAATAATTGGTATTGCTTGATACCCAGTATGTCTGCATTTTTTTTAATAAAAACATGCATTACTGGATCTTTCTCTACAATGGTCAAATCAGCCGCACCCCTAGAAGCTAACTCGTAACTTATACAACCTGTACCTCCAAATAAATCAAGGGTTGTAATACCTTCAAAATTTATTCGGTTTTGCAAAATATTAAATAGCCCCTCTTTGGCTATATCAGTAGTAGGTCGAGTATGAGGCATATTGGCAGGGGGATTTATTTTTCTCCCACCCCACTTGCCGGAAATAATTCTCATAAAGTGAGTTTATAAAAAGGAGTAAAGTAGTGAGACGGATATTCACTTTCTACTTTTTGAAACACGCCTACCGACTGCATACTGTCGGTAGTTATATTTTTAAATAAACTGGATAGTTGTGTAAATAATGAAAGTTCCTTGTCAATAAATCCACTCACTTCTAATGAAACTTCCGAAAGTTCAAAACCATACTGCTGCGTAATTCTCATTAAATAATATAATACGTCTTCTGAAGCTTGATATCTATACGATTGAATCATTTGAAAACGCTCCTCCTTCCAAACAGCAACAATAAAATGGTTGGTGTAAAATTGAATTTTAATAAATGCAGGATCTATTATTGGTCGGCGCATTACATCATTCAGAATAGTAGAATAGGTATGCGATACCTGATAAATAATGAAATGCCTGCTCAACAATTCTGTAATTGCTTTTCTAACTCTATAGGCATTGATAAAAACTTTTGTTGCCAATAATTTTTCATACTTCACATCATACCTAGTACTTTCTCCATAAACCAAACTTAAATAATCTTCTGCTGATGTTGCTGTTAATAATTTCTCTGGTATAAGTAACGCTTCTTCGTTGTTAAAAAAACATGTAACTTTTTTATAACTAAAATTAAATACCTGTGAAATGGCTTTAATTTCATAAAAAATATCATTCCAATCATCGTTCACTCCCTTATCTAAACTAAATAACTCAAAGGCAAGAATTTCACCTGATGTTGCAGATTTAGCAATACACACCAATTCGTCATTACCAAATTCTACAATTAATTGATGATCACTATTAACAGTAAAATCATCAATATAAAACCCTAACTTTTTTCTGGCCATTGCTTTAAATTACATACAATAATATATAAAAATATCATCTATTCAATATTCAATCTTGTTCAGGCATCAATTTACTACCTTTATATCAAATATGGGTGTTTCTAATTCTCCTTTAAATCTGCAAATAGCTACAGGCAACAAACAAATTCTACAAATTGCTTTGCCCATTTCTGCTGCAATCATTGTTCCGCAGATTAATTTTATTACCAACAATATTTTTTTAAGTGGTTTAGGTCAACGCGAACTCGGCATTGCCGGAATAACAGGCGTATACTACCTTCTTTTTGCAGTAATTGGAATTGGATTAAATAATGGCTTACAAGCACTTATATCCCGACGAGCAGGTGAAAATAAAATAGATGAAATAGGCACCCTATTCTGGCATGGGGTAAGAATTGCTTTAGTAATTGCTTTATTGGGCATTTTACTTACTTGGTTTGTTGCACCAACTGTACTTAAATGGTCGTTACATGATGCAGAAGGTATTAAAATTGCCATTAGCTTTCTTTCAATTAGAATTTTAGGGCTTCCCATTTTATATGTGTATCAAATGCGTAATGCCTTATTGGTGGGAACCAATCAGAGCAAATACCTAATTCTTGGAACAGCTACAGAAGCTGTATTGAATATAGTACTCGATTATGGTTTTATATATGGTAAATTAGGTTTACCTCGTTTAGGATTTAATGGAGCTGCATACGCTTCTATTATTGCAGAACTTGCCGGACTATTGGCCGTTTTTGCAGTTATTAAGTACATTGGTATTAGCAAACAATTGCTACTTTTTAAAAAAGTA
>JAYTXG010000427.1:0-4283 GCA_043743375.1 Sphingobacteriia bacterium | reverse complement strand
GCTGTGCCTCTTGGAACAATGGTAACTTTTAATAAAGGGTATGCATGTTCTAAGAACCATCCACATACTGCATGCCCTGCTTCATGGTAAGCAATGATTGCTTTTTCATGAGGAGCAATAATTTTATTTTTCTTTTCTAAACCACCAATCACTCTATCAATAGCATCCTGAAAATCACTCATATCAACTGCTTCCTTTCCTTTTCTTGCTGCTATTAATGCTGCTTCATTGCAAACATTGGCAATATCAGCTCCTGCAAATCCTGGAGTTTGTTCGGCTAATTTATGTAAGTCTAAAGTTTCAGAAACTTTAATAGGTTGTAGGTGTACTTTTAAGATTGCTTCTCTTCCTTTAACATCTGGCTTATCGATTGAAATCTGACGATCAAATCTTCCCGGTCTTAATAGCGCAGTATCTAAAACGTCGGGACGGTTTGTTGCGGCAAGAATAATAATTCCTGTATCACCACCAAATCCGTCCATCTCAACTAATAATTGATTCAAAGTATTTTCTCTTTCGTCATTACTCATGATCGCATTGCGGCCACGGGCTCTTCCGATAGCATCAATCTCATCAATAAATATAATACATGGTGCTTTTTCTCTTGCTTGCTTAAACAAATCACGAACTCTACTAGCACCAACTCCTACAAACATTTCAACAAAATCACTGCCGCTTAAACTAAAAAAAGGAACCTGTGCTTCACCTGCCATTGCTTTTGCTAGCAAAGTTTTACCAGTTCCTGGAGGCCCAATCAATAATGCTCCTTTTGGAATCTTACCCCCAAGTGCCGTATATTTTTTAGGGTTTTTGAGAAAGTCTACAATCTCCATTACCTCAACTTTAGCTTCATCTAAACCAGCAACATCAGAAAAAGTAATATTTACCTTAGCACCTTTATCAAATAAAGTTGCTTTTGATTTTCCAATATTAAAAATACCGCCAGGACCACCACCGCCGCCAGGGCCGCCACCACCCATTTTGCGCATTAATAAAACCCATGCACCAACAATAAATAATAAGGAAAGAACTGTATTAAATACTGGTCCGAACCATTCTGGGTCTGAAACGGGATTGTCAACTATTTTGCTTATTTCAGGGTGGGCAATATATATGTCTTTAAGATCGTCCTTAAAACTTTTTACATCGGTTACTTCAAATTCAAATAGTGGAACCCCTTTAATTTTAGCCTTCTCTTTACTAAGGTCTTTCTTAAATTTGGTTATATAAAAATCTTTAGAAAGACTATCGACCTTAATATAAACGCGGATGCGATCTTTATTTTTTACAATATCCATGCGTTCAACATCTCCTTTTAAGAGCATACTGTTGATGAATTCTTGTTCGCTTGTTCTTGTTAAATCTGGGGAGAAACGCATAAACTGAGTAGATAGTAATGCTACTGCAATTATTCCATAGATCCAATATATATTGAATTTGGGGCCCTTTTTAGGAGTCTCGCCTTTTTCGGTATTCATTTCTTTAGGTTGTCTGTTTTCCATTTACGTTGCTTAATGCTTCTTATAATAATGCTTACACGCTTAAAATGTTTAGTTGAAACTATAAATCATGTATTTGAGATACAGCATCACTCCACATTTCTTCTAATTGATAAAATTTTCTCGATTCAGGATGCATCACATGCACAACTGCATTCACATAATCTATTAATACCCACTGAGCAGTTTGTTTTCCTTCGTGTTTATATGGCAGTTCGCCACAAAGTAACCTTACCTGATCTTCTATGTGATCACTAATAGCCTTTACCTGAGTGGTGCTGGTAGCTTCACATACAATAAAAAAATCGGCAGAGGCTTCAGGTATTTTCCGAAGATCCAAGCTAACAATATGCTCGCCCTTTTTATCTAGAATTGCTTGAATAATAGTTTTAATGATTTTTGAATTGCGCGTTAACCTTGTTATGGCGCTTTTCTCACGAGTTTTCAGAGCAGAGAGTGGTTCCAATAATAATGAATATTTTAGTTATTTAATATAGCCTCTTTAACTTTGTCAAAATTAGTAATTCTTTGCCACGATCAGCTGTTAAAAGTACTATCGGTATTCCATTTACAGAATTGTATTCCGTTAATAGTACCAACATTTATGCCATGGACAAGCTACAAGCTAATTTGGCTGCTCATGGAGCTGCTTTCTTTGCATGGGAACAAACTGAAGGAAAAGGGCAAATGGGCAAACAATGGCTTGCAAAAAAAGGTGAAAACACTTTACTATCAGTAATTTTAGATACATCTTTTCTGTTGATTACGCAACAATTTCAGGTAAGTGTGCTGGTTGCATTGGCTTGTTATGATTGTTTATCTCAATATATAATTGATGATTTGAGTATAAAATGGCCTAATGATATTTATTGGCGTGACAGAAAGACAGGGGGCATATTGATCGAAAACAACTTATTAGGTAATAAATGGCAATGGTCTATTGCAGGAGTTGGATTCAATATTAACCAAACTGAATTTCCAGAAATGCTCATTAAAGCCGTATCTCTTAAACAAATTACTGGCAAAAAAAATGATCCTTTGCTGATTGCAAAGGAGTTTTGTACCTGTTTAAATACTAGGTATGAATCACTTAAAAATAGTGGTTTTGTTAATTTATTGAACGATTTCAATAATAAATTGTACAAAAGAGGTGAGTTAGTAACTATTAAAAAGGATAATATTTTAAGCAATTATTTAATCAAGGGCGTAACAGAAAATGGAGAACTTATTGCAGAAGCAGGAATTGAACACCATTTTTTACATGGTTCTGTAGAATGGATTGGGTAAGGAACAAACTTGGTTATACATTTGCTTAAATTTTGCTGATGGATGAAATAAAACTCACTCAATTTTCTCATGGAGCTGGTTGTGGTTGTAAAATTGCTCCTGCAGTTTTAGAAACCATACTTTCTTCTTCCTCAATACAGCCAAATTACCCCAACTTATTAGTAGGAAATAGTAGTAAAGATGATGCTGCTATTTATGATATGGGAAATGGTACCGCTTTAATAAGTACTACAGATTTTTTTGTACCTATTGTTGATGATCCGTTTCAATTTGGACGAATTGCTGCAGCAAATGCAATTAGTGATGTTTATGCGATGGGCGGAAAACCAATAATGGCGCTAGCTATTCTTGGATGGCCTGTAGAAAAAATACCTGCTGAAATTGCCCGGCAAGTAATTGAAGGTGGAAGAAGCATTTGTGCCGAAGCTGGAATTCCGCTTGCTGGTGGACATAGTGTTGATACAACAGAACCCATTTTCGGATTATCGGTAAATGGATTAGTAGTAATAGAAAATCTTAAACAAAATAACACAGCTAAAGAGGGCGATATTTTATTACTTACAAAGCCTTTAGGTGTAGGCATTTTATCAACTGCACAAAAAAGAGGTTTATTAGAGGAAGCCGATTTAGCAATTTTAATCAAACAACTCAATCAATTGAATAAAGTAGGTGAAGCATTGGGTAATATTAAAGGTGTTCATGCAATGACCGACGTTACTGGTTTTGGTTTGATTGGTCACCTTATGGAAATGGCCGAAGGAAGCGGGCTTGGCGCCATTATTAACTACAGTAAAATAAATATTCTAGCTGCAGCTAAAAAACTATTGGCGCAAAGAATTGTGCCCGATGCTACTTACCGAAATTGGAATGCATACAGTAATCAGGTTGCATTTGCAAAAGGAGTAGATGTAATGCAAGCATTTTCTATTTTGCCTGATCCACAAACCAATGGTGGATTATTAATAGCTGTTGACCCTACTTCATTAAAAGAAGTTCAATCAGTTTTGATTGCTTTTGGCCTCGAAAATTTTCTAGAACCAATTGGTAAAATAACTGCTGAACAAGAAAAAAGAATTTCAGTAGAATTATAATAATTGGTCAATTATTAACGCCAATTTTCTGTCTAAATCAGTTACGGTATTGTTTGCATCGTGTGTGCTCAATTTAATTTCTACAATATTGTAAACATTACTCCAATTAGGATGATGATTTAATTTTTCTGCTGCTAAAGCTACTCTTGCTATAAAGCCAACTGCTTCAGAAAAGTTTTTGAAAGTAAATTTTTTGTACAAAAAATCGTTCTCTTCTTTCCAATTCTCAATTTGCATAATGATTGTTTTTAATTTATTAAAAAACCATATTTCCTTTATTCTTAATCTGCTCATTAGTTAACTCAGTAATCATTTGCACTCCATTTAAATTACGAATAGATTGCCTTATCCAATTGCATTTTTCATCCTCTACATAGTCGTATTTCATCAGCCACAAAAAATCCAT
>JAYTXG010000426.1:0-1834 GCA_043743375.1 Sphingobacteriia bacterium | reverse complement strand
ACTACTTAAACAGCTTTTTACGAAAGCAACCATAAAAGTAAATCACGATTTAATGGGTGCTGCAAGGGCATTGTGTGGTAATGAAAAAGGAATTGCATGCATTTTAGGCACTGGCTCAAATTCCTGCTATTTTAATGGCAAAAAAATAGAAAAAAATAGTCCCGGCTTGGGCTTTATTCTTGGAGATGAAGGAAGTGGTGCTCACTTGGGCAAAAAGGTTATCCAATATTATTTGTATAAAACCTTTGATGAAGACTTGAATAATCGATTCGAAAAACGCTTCAATGAAACACATGAAAGTATTTTGTTTAACGTTTATAAAAAGCCATTACCTAATAGGTACTTAGCAAATTTTGCACTTTTTTTAGCCGAAAACAGAGGGCATTTTATGGTAGAAAATATTATTGAAGATGGATTAAATGATTTCTTTTTTACTCATTTAAACAAATATAAAGAAAGCTGGACCAACCCTATTCATTTTATTGGCAGTATTGCATTTGGTTTTAGAGATGTTTTAAAGGAACTTTGCAACGATTATGAGTTAGAATTAGGTAGAGTATTAAAAACACCGATGCCTGGGTTGATTGAGTATCATCTTTAAATAATTGTATGGCTGATCTTATAAAAGTTACAGAGCAAGCTTCTACTTACCGCCATTTAGAAAAAATGTCGATACATGAACTATTGCAAAACATCAATTTAGAAGATAAAACGGTGCCCAATGCTGTAGAAAAATCTATGCCAGAAATTGAAACCCTTATTTCTGCTATTAGCGATAAAATACTTGCTGGAGGAAGGCTTTTTTATATTGGAGCAGGAACAAGTGGCAGATTGGGTATTTTAGACGCAAGTGAATGTCCACCTACATTTGGTGTGCCTTATGGATTAGTAATCGGACTAATTGCGGGAGGAGAAAAAGCAATAACTCAAGCAGTAGAATTTGCAGAAGACAGTGCGGAGGAAGGATGGAGTGATTTACAAAAACATTTTATCAGCAGCAAAGATGTAGTAATAGGCCTAGCTGCAAGTGGAACCACCCCTTATGTTATTGGTGCATTAAAACAATGTAGAAAAAGAGGGATAATTACTGGTAGTATTAGTTGCAATCCAAACTCTCCCGTTTCAGCAGAGGCAGATTTCCCAGTAGAAGTAGTAGTAGGTCCAGAATTTGTTACCGGTAGCACAAGAATGAAAAGTGGTACAGCACAAAAATTAGTTTTAAATATGATTTCTACTAGTATTATGATTCAACTTGGAAGAGTTGAAGACAATAAGATGGTGAACATGCAATTGAGTAATGTAAAATTGGTTGATAGGGGTGTTAAGATGGTGATGGATGGACTTGCTCTTGCCGATTATGAAAAAGCAAAAGATTTATTATTAAAACATGGTAGTGTTAAAAAAGCCGTAGAGTCAGTAAAAAAATAATGCACGAAATAGAACCATTTTATAATTGGCGGCATATTTATATTGCTGAAGAAGATCCAAAATCGCCATTCTACAAAAGAACTTATAGTGAATTTGAATATTCGCAAACAGTGTACAATTACTATATCCATCCACAATGGGATGATTTTGGCAGTAGAACGCTTTATATAAAAATTATTTGTGTTGATTATGAACTCAACTTCGCTGTAATTGAAATGATTGGTGAGTGGAATGATGCCATAGAAAATGACATAATGGAACTGAAGCGAGAAATTATAGATTTATTGCTGATTCAAAAAATTACAAAGTTCATTTTGATCACCGAAAACGTACTCAACTTTCATAGTAGCGACAAAGAATATTATCAAGAATGGTTTGAAGAAGTAACAGAAGAAAATGGTTGGAT
>JAYTXG010000425.1:0-1545 GCA_043743375.1 Sphingobacteriia bacterium | reverse complement strand
TAAAATCATTTCTAGATAAACAAATATTAAAATATAACGATGCGATGTTTAGTGAGGTTCAACTAAACTGGGTTTTTAGACGAACAATTATCATATTCTACTGTTTAATCTTTGAGTTTTTAATTAATATACAATAAATATTTATATGAATACATACAGCAATAAAAATTTTTTGAAAAGAGTTGGCCTTTTTATTTTTTTACTTTTTCTTTTACAAAGCAGTGTAATATCGCAAGATAATTACGAGATACAGGTTTATGGATCTGAAACTGTTCCCAAACATTTCACTATGTTAGAATTGCATAGTAATTTCACCTTTAATGGTAGTGTGGATAAAGTGAATGGTGTGCTACCTACCAATCATGTGTTTCATGAAACCATTGAAATTACACATGGCTTTACCGAATGGTTTGAAACTGGATTTTATTTATTCAATACTATTGGAAGTAATGGCAGAACGGCTTATGTGGGCAGTCATATAAGACCAAGGGTGATGCTTCCTAAAAAATACCACTTTCCCATAGGTCTTAGCTTTTCTGCAGAAGTCGGATACCAGAAAAAAGAGTATAGTGAAGACGACTGGACACTTGAATTGAGACCCATTTTAGATAAAACCATTCAAAATTTATACCTCTCGTTCAATCCAGTTTTCGGCAAGGTTCTTCATGGGCTAAATACAGATAAAGGGTATATTTTTTCACCCAACGCCAAAATGAGTTATACTTTCACAAAGGTTATCGCTGCGGGTTTCGAGTATTACGGAAGTATAGGATCTATAAATAAGTTTAGCCCTTATCAGCAACAACAACAACAACTTTTTTTTGCCATTGATCTTAATATTATAAAAGATTGGGAATTTAATGCTGGTTATGGCTTCGGGTTTACTGATGCAACGGATAAATCTATCCTGAAATGTATTGTTGGTTATCGGCTACATAATAATTAAAATAAATACAGCAACGATTTAGGTATATAATTCTTATCAGTTAGCATTTGTGCATCGGCAATTGGAAATAAGTGGAAATGTTCTGATGATATATGGATTAGCAACTCTAATAAACGGTATTACAAACGAGCACAAATTTTTTTTAAAGTAGGTGTTTACATTGCAGTAAATAGTAACAATTAATTTAAAAAAACAAAAAGAAGAGTAAAGTATTTAATGTTCTAACAAAAGAATAAGCTGCACCAGCTAACCAAGAGATTTTTGACAATCAAAAAAAAGTACTAGGCTTTGTTCTTAATTTATATGCAACAATTGCATATTCAGATAATGGGTTGGCAAGATTTTTAGCTTATCAAACTGCAATGAATTATTTGCATAACCTAACACAAGTGCCCGTTGATTTTCCTATTGCATCTTCTATATAAAAACATTTTCAAATACAAAGGTTAAATTATTACTCCATAGTTTTAATTAAAAAAGGGGAAGGTAAATTAAAAGCAGATTTTACGGAATACGATTTTACAAAAAATAAGCTAATGTGTTTTGTGCCATATCAAGCCTTTATGTTTGAAACAGGTAACGAGCTGTGTGGTTTCGTT
>JAYTXG010000424.1:0-1628 GCA_043743375.1 Sphingobacteriia bacterium | reverse complement strand
TTCTCTAATGTCCAGGGAAGCCTAAATCCTATAAAATAATTTGGTTTTATGCTATGCATAAAATTGCCAATTACTGCAAAAAATAAGCCTGTTATAGGGAAAAAATATTTACCTCCATTAAATTGTTTGCCTGTACCAGCGTAAATAATCATTAGATGTAGAATAGTTAAAAAAATTAAAATACTCCATGCAACCTTTACTAATAATTGTGGAGATTGTCCTGCAGCTTTTTTCGGATCTATTTTTTGAGCATTTTTCGCAAAAAGGAAAGCTCCAATTGTTCCACCTCCAAAGAGGATTGATAAAAAAATTAAATTCGATTTGTCACCAAATTTATCTGGCTCACCTTTAAAATTAAAATGAGTAGGAACTTTTGACGGTAAGCTATTGTAAATACTTGCTAAGTAAATAAAAGGCAAAGCCATAATTAGTAAGATTAGCAAAACTCGATTAATGTTGTTTTTAAACATTTTACTTTGATTTTGTTTTTTTAAATTGCAGCATCCATTTAAGCATCTCGTCCATTACAGTAGTATTTAAAGAATAAGAGATAAACTGTCCTTTTTTAACTGCCATCAATAAACCTGCTTGCTTCAATAAATCTAAATGATGAGATATGCTCGGTTTTGAAATATTAAAATGATCGGCTATTTCACCAGCTGTAAGGTCTTTTTCTTTCAATATTTCCAAGATTTCTCTTCGGGTAGCATCATTCAATGCTTTAAAAAGTATATTCACTAATTAGACATTTATATATTTAGTCAAATGTCTAAATATATATTCAAACCAACAAATTTATTTTTAATTAAAAGAAAATTACATTTATAAAGTAGGTAATTGGCTCATTTTAATAAATTCGCCTTCATTTTTAAGATCGCCAATAAGTTGCATTAGTCTATTAACAAGTTCAGTACCACACCATCTTTTTGTATAAGCTGGCAGTTTAAAATCGTTAATATGGGTAAATTCCCAAGGATGAAAATAGAGGCAGATGTAACCGTCTTTTTGTAATGTTTGTATACAAAGGGATTTAAATAATTGGTAAGGCATATTCTTAAAACTCAACCAAAATAAGGGTATTCTTAGGTTTGGAGAAACAGATGCAGGAATTCTTCTCATTCCCTGATCGTAATATTGAGTTCTAGAAAGATGTAGGTTATTGTATTTTCCAGGTATCCAAGTTGGGTTGATGGATGAATCGTATTGGTAGCCTGCATTAATTACAGAAGGCATATCAATCACTTTCATTCTTGGCATTCTTAATCCTGTAACTGGTTTGCCAATTATTTCTTCGAGTTTTAATCGAGCTGTTAAAAGGTCATTAATTTCAAATGAGCAGTGGTAATATGTGTGAGATGCAATTTCGTGTTTGGTTGAAAGCTGCATTATTTCAGCGGGAAATTGTTCAGCAAAATTGGCTGTAGTAAATAGGGTAGTACTTACTTCATTTAGAATTGGTTGAATGGCATCTAGCCCTTTTTTTCCAATTTCCATTTGGGTTGTTGCATCAATTGAATGTCCGAATTCTATTGGTATATCAAATTCTTCAACGTCAAAGCTTAATAGAATTGACCGATTCATTAAATGAGGTTAGTTTCTTTTACAATATAGTGAGGTCTATGTTTGCT
>JAYTXG010000423.1:0-1841 GCA_043743375.1 Sphingobacteriia bacterium | reverse complement strand
AAGTGCAACGCTTACCGGAAGTTTTTGCACCACTTAGAGGTATTATAGATAAAGAAAGACGTAAAGGAAATAAAACAAAACAATTCCTCTTTTTAGGATCAGCTTCCATCGATTTATTGAAACAATCCAGTGAATCCCTTGCAGGGCGCATTGCCTATATCGAATTGCATCCTATAGATGTTCTAGAATTTGCAGGAAACAATTTGATTAAGATGAATGAGCTTTGGCTACGTGGAGGCTTCCCAGAAAGTGTATTAGCAAAATCTGATAAGGATAGCATTAATTGGCGGCTAGATTTTATTAAAACATACTTGGAAAGAGATATTCCGCAGCTAGGTCCACGCATTCCTGCCGAAACACTTGAACGATTTTGGACCATGCTGGCACACAATCAAGGATCAGTTCTAAATGCTGCACACCTTGGAAGGAATCTTGAAGTTTCAGGTGTTACCATTGGTCGTTACCTCGATTTGATGGCGGATCTTTTATTGGTTAGGCGACTAAAACCATGGACTTTTAATATCGGAAAACGCTTGGTGAGATCTCCTAAAATCTATGTTAGAGATAGTGGTATTACTCATGCTTTGCTAAATATCGATACTTATAACAATCTACTTGGTCATCCTGTTGTGGGAGGAAGTTGGGAAGGATTCATTATAGAGAATATTATGTCGGTTGCACCTGCAGGAATGCAGCCATTTTATTATAGCACTCCAGGAGGAGCAGAGATCGATTTGGTATTGGAATTTTCTGGTTCAGAGAAATGGGCTTTTGAAATTAAGCGAAGTTCTTCTCCCTCAATTACAAAAGGTTTTCATATTGCTTGTGATGATATTAAGCCGCAAAAAAAATATGTAGTTTACTCCGGAAAGGATCGCTTTTCATTAGGCGAGGGGATTACTGCAATTCCGTTATTTGAACTAATGCAAGAAATCTTAAATAAAAAGTAATAGCTGGCATAGCTTAAAACCTTGTGCTTGGCACAACTGAGTTTTACGCTAACCATTTAACCCATCCAACCTAGTATTCATTAGAAAACTTATGAGAAAACACCCAACTAGTAGATTTATGCAATTAAATTATAAAACGTATTTTTGAAAAAATTATTTTTATGTCTACAGCATTAAAACACATGATTAATTCCTTTACAAACATGGGAGAAAATGAATCATGAATATACTAAGCTCCAAAATAAAATAAAGGTTTTTACTAATATTGAAGAAGGCTTTAATAAGATTAAAGTTGCAAAAAAGTCTGGGGGAAAATTACAGACACTAAAAGATTTGATAAAATCATTTAATTCCTAACTCTATAATTAATATCAATTAATAGGATTTAAGAAGCAATAAATTATTTCTACATTATTTACAATTTTATTTATTCCCCACATAGTCTCTTGAGCTGGCGCAGGCTACAATAAATTACAAGTGCAGGCTTCAATAAATTACTAGCGCAGGCCTCCGGGCCTGTGCTAGTAAAGATTTAACATTTAGATCATAGCAATTATTTAAAAACCCGTACTTTGCACTATTGAAAAAAATTACTTTCATATTACTATTAGCGCTATTTTCTGTTTCTACACTGTTAATGCCGTACTCAAATTTTGATGATACCAAATCATTGCAAATTGTTTACAACAATTGCTTAGCCAATGACGCCGATATGAATGTGATGGAATTTATTGGCGAAAAATTATTGAGTTTCGGGTTTGAAGAAGAGGAGGAAGGAGATAAAAAAGCACAATTGCCCATTACTTCATCAACCATTATTCAAATGCAAACTGGGGTAATGTATAACCAAGCTTACCAGTACTTTCAAGCAATATCAATAGAAACATTTAT
>JAYTXG010000422.1:0-2040 GCA_043743375.1 Sphingobacteriia bacterium | reverse complement strand
GTTCCTTCGTTGAGCATCATGCTCCCTGCTACACATTGAAGCAATGTACTTTTGCCACTTCCATTAAATCCTATAATGCCATACGAATTTCCGGATTTAAATTGGTAATCAAGACGTCTAAAAATCCATTCTCGGTTAAATCGTTTACCCGCGTTATTAATTGTAATAGTAGTATTATTCGTCATCACTTGCGCCCTTTGTAAAACGCTTAATGATTCCTCTTCCACTTTCGCGAATAAATGTTACAATTTCATCGCGTTCATCAGTCGCTTGCAGTTCTTCTTCAATATATTCTAATGCTTGCGTAGTATTAAATCCTTTGTTGTAAATAGTTCTATAAACATCTAGAATATGATTAATTTGCTCTAAAGGAAATCCTCTTCTTTTTAATCCAACACTATTTACCCCACCATAACTCAACGGATTGCGAACAGCTTTAATATAGGGAGGTACATCTTTACTCACTAAACTTCCTCCTGCAATAAATGTATGTTGACCAATATTTACAAATTGGTGAACTGCACTAACGCCGCCAATAATGGTCCAATCTCCAATAGTAACATGACCAGCAACTTGTACACTATTGCTTAAAATACAATTATTGCCAACAATACAATCATGCGCTATGTGGCTATATGCCATAATTAAACAATTATTTCCAATAGTGGTTTTGCCTCTATCTTCTGTACCTCTATTAATAGTTACAAATTCACGTATGGTGGTATTATCGCCAATTTCAACTGTAGATTTTTCACCTGCAAATTTTAAGTCTTGGGGAATGGCTCCTAATACTGCTCCAGGAAAAACCCTACAATTTTTTCCAATTCTAGTGCCGTCCATAATAGTAACATTACTGCCAATCCAAGTTCCATCACCAATTTGAACGTCGCCATGAATTACTGTAAATGGATCGATCTTAACATTGGGAGCTACTCTTGCATTAGGATCTATGTATGTATATGGATGTGTCATAAATTGTTGTTCAAATAATAAATAAAATTGGCTTTATGGTCGCTTAACTACTTGAGCTACAAGGTCGGCTTCAGTAGCCACTTTCCCGCCAACATAAACAGTTCCCCTCATTTCACAAATACCTCTTCGTATAGGTGCTTTTAATTCCATTTTTAATACCATGGTATCTCCTGGGCGCACCATTTGTTTAAATTTGCAATTATCAATTTTTAAAAAATAAGTATCATATTTTCCTTCTGGCATTGAGTTAATGCAAAGTATTCCACCAGTTTGTGCCAATGCCTCTATTTGCAAAACGCCCGGCATTACTGGGTTTCCTGGGAAGTGTCCAGCAAAAAACCATTCATTGTAAGTAACATTTTTTATACCTACAATATAAGTGTCTGTTAACTCAATTATTTTGTCGACCAATAAAAAAGGGTGCCTATGCGGTAATGTTTTTTCTATCTTTTCTAAAGTATAAACTGGAGGTATTGTTGGGTCGTAAATAGGAACACCTTTTACATGTTTATTTTTTTTGATGTATTGTTTTATTTTTTTAGCAAACTCTACATTAGAACTATGGCCTGGTCTATTTGCAATTATTCTTGCTTTAATAGGATAGCCAATCAATGCAAGGTCTCCTACAACATCCAATAATTTATGGCGAGCTGGTTCATTTGGAAAACGAAGCTCTAGGTTATTCAAATAACCTTCACTTTTTACTTCAATTTTATCTCTTTTAAAAACTTTTGCCAATCTACTCATCTCTTCATCTGTTACTGCCTTATCAACAACAACAATTGCATTATTTATATCTCCACCTTTTATTAAATCGTTATCTAGTAAGGCTTCAAGTTCATGCAAAAAACAAAAAGTTCTGCAGGGTGCTATTTCTGTTTTAAATTCTTTTATAGTTTTTAAACCTGCATGTTGTGTTCCTAAAACGGGACTATTAAAATCAATCAGCGTTGTTATTTGATAATCAATTGCAGGCAATGCAACCATTTCTACTCTTTTACTATCGTCATAGTGATAAATGTTTTCATCCAAACTATACCAGGCTTTGGTAGCATCTTGTTCTAACAC
>JAYTXG010000421.1:0-6853 GCA_043743375.1 Sphingobacteriia bacterium | reverse complement strand
CCCATTACCCCTGCAGTAATAATTAGCGGTATTAAATTGGGAATTAAAGAACAAAATAATATCCTAATCGACCTAAATAAATAGAACATACATAAGGATATCAATAAAAAAGCCCAAAATATACTCTCTTTCAGTCCCTTTATTATAAAGCTAGACCCCTCTAAAAAACTTACACTACTACCGGTAAAACTTACCTTATAATTAGTTGTATCAAAAATTTGGGCAGATTTAATTTCAAACTGCTTTAAAAATAGCGGCAATTTTGCACTGCCGATATCTTTCATATTCACACTAATACGCGCCTTTTGCTTGTTGCTATCAATAAAATTATTCAACAACTTGGTTAATGGTGATGTGGGTTGTTTTGCAGTTGGTTTCTTAGATTTTAAATAAGGACCAATAAATGCCAAATCAGATTCATACGGAACAGCATAACTTAAACTATCACCATCATAAAAAGCTTGCTTAGCAAATTTCAATCCCTCTACAAAAGAAAGCGGACGAGCACAAGCAGCATTAGCAGCTAAGTAAGTAGAAAACTCATCAATTTTAGCAATCGGTTTTGTAGATCTGAATAACCCATTTCTCTTTTTAGTATCTATCACTATTTCTAAAGGCAGCACTCCCCCAAAGTTTTGCTCAAACCATTTTAAGTCGGTATATATAATATCGCCTTTGGGCAAATCATCTACAATAAACCCTTCACTTTTAATTCTGAAAATACCAATTATAGCAACCGCAGTTATTACAATTGTAACTCCATAAACCAATTTTGTATGATGAAAAGCCCATCGTTCAACCTTCACCAACACTTTTGCTAAAAATGCATTATCTAAATAATGGGTGTGTTTTTCTTTTGGAGGAGGTAAAAAACTTAATACAGGTGGAATAAAAATTAATGAGATGAAAAACAACATCAAAATATTGATACCTGCAACTTCACCAAACTCTTTTAATAAATCACTTTTTGTTAATGCAAACACAGCAAAACCAATAGCAGCAGCTATATTGCAGAATAATGTAACAATGCCCATTTTGCCCACCATATTCACCAATGCAGCATTTTTATTTCCCAATTCTCTAAATGAAGTATGGTATTTATTTAAAAAATAAATACAATTAGGCACTCCAATTACTACAACCAATGGAGGTATTAAAGCAGTTAATAAAGTGATTTTATATCCTAATAAAACCAACGTTCCAATACTCCACACCACACCCATTCCTACAACCAATAAACTCATAATCATTGCACTAAATGATCGAAAAAAAATAAACAATGTAATTGCAGATAATAATAATGAGCCAATTAAAAACCAATTCATTTCATGTTTTAATCTATCCCCAATAACTGTTCTTATATATGGCAAACCACTTAAATGAAGTTTCGTTTTAGTTGCTATTTCAAACCCCTTGGTTAGATCAACAATATTATTAATCATTATGGTTCTATACTTGCTATTAATTGTATCCTTATCTACAGTAACTGCCATTAAATATGCATTACTTGCAGGATTATATAACAAGGATTTATAAAAAGGCAGGTTTGCAAAAACAGCTTTATCCTTATCCAGAGCTTGTTGTGATGAGTAGGGATAATTAAATATTTTTTGCGGAATTAACTGTTGATTAATTGTATCATTTAATAAATTAATTGCTTGAGGAACACTTAAAACTTCTTTTACTCCTGGTACTTTTTTTAAATCGGCTTGTAATTTAGCAACCGCATTAAAGTAGGGTGCTTGAAAAAACTGTTTTGCATTAATTCCTATCACCAGCGTATTTCCATCGGAACCAAATTGTTTTAAAAAGTTTTGATAGTCTACATATTTCTGATTATCCTTTGGCAATGCTCTTGTAAAATCATAACTTAATTGCACTTTACTTGCATTCCATGCCATAAACACAGTTGCAACAAAAAGTATTACTAATAATGCTACTCTGTAACGCAAAATTAACCTACCTGCTGTGTACCACATGATCTTAATAAAATTGAATTGCAAAGAAACTAAAAAACGTTTGATTTTTAGCCCTTTATTTCACCTTATTTTCTATTTAAGAAGCTACTTTTATTCAGCAGATGTTTATGGTAATATTGGCACAGATGGCAACTATATTGTTACACCAAGATTAGAAAATACCAATAAATCAGGCAATACAAAAGGAGGAGATCATACTGGAAAATTTGAACGGAAACTTTTTTTGAGTAAATGGGGGGGCAAAAATATTTTGTTAACATCTAATTATAGTTTTTCTGCATAGCTAGCTAACGTAAAAAATAAGAAGTACTAGTCTAGATCGGGTGAGGTGTATACGGTTTTAATTATTTATATTACTACCGCATAAGCTATTAACTGACAAATAATTCCTGCAAATAACCCTGTGTAAATTTCTTTTACAGAATGATCGCTGACTAATAATCGAGCAGAACAAACAAATCCAGTTATAATTAATGCAATACTTATTGTAATACCATTTGTAATTTGATAATGAAAAGAGCTTAATACAATTGCAGTAACTAAACCCCCAACTCCCATTGCATGCATACTTATTTTATAATAATTATTCATAGTTAATCCAACTACAGTTGCAATAAAAATACCCATATAAAAATATTTCAAAGCTTCGGGCTGATCAGTAAAATTTCTGCTTAAATAATACATCCACCAGTAAAAAAACATGGTGATTATATAAGGTACAATTCTTTCTTTTTGAGTGCGTAAAAAAATACTGTCGCTAAATTTTAGTCGCCACAATAAAAACACTGCAAAAGAAGGAAAGAATGCAGTGAGCCAAAATACACCAAACAACCTCATTTTTAACTGCCAATCAGTAATTCCGGCAAATTCATAGGGAAACTGCCACATTAAATAAACAAAAAAATAAGTAGGAATGAATATTGGATGAAAAATATAGGACATTAACTTACCAATGAATAATAATCCCTTGTTGGGTAATTGGGTAGAAGTTAATTTGTGGTTCGGTATTGAGGGATTAGTCATCAATTTTGGCATTACGGGATTGGTCATTAGCTAAAGTTCTTTTCTTAATCTCGCAACTGGCACATTTAATTGTTCGCGGTATTTTGCCACTGTTCTACGTGCAATATTATACCCTTTTTCTTGAAGCATATCTGTAAGCACTTCATCACTCAATGGCTTTCGTTTATCTTCTTCCTCAATAATATCACTGAGTATTTTTTTAACTTCTCGGGTACTTACTTCCTCGCCACTATCTGTACTTAATGATTCACTAAAGAAAAATTTAAGTCGATATGTTCCAAATTCAGTTTGAACAAATTTACTATTAGCCACCCTGCTAACTGTAGAAATATCTAAAAAAGTTAATTCAGCAATATCTTTTAATATCATTGGATGCATAGTGGTTTCATCACCTGTAAGAAAAAATTCTTGTTGGTGCTTCATAATGGCACTCATTGTTCCAATCAGCGTATCTTGCCTTTGCTTAATCATATCAATAAACCATTTAGCGGAATCTATTTTTTGCTTGATAAAAAGTACCGCTTCCTTCTGGCGTTTATCTTTTTTACTTCCCTTCTCATAATCTTTTAGCATATCACGATAGCCATCACTAATTCGCAAATCGGGTGCGTTTTTGGCATTTAGTGTAAGCTCCAATTGGCCGTTATTATTAATTACAAAAAAATCAGGGATTATATACGTTTCTGCTTTATTGATTTCACCCATATTGCCTCCTGGCTTGGGGTTGAGTTTAATTATTTGATTAATTACTTCTTTAATTTGATCATCGGTTAAATTCAAACTACGTTGAATTTTTTCGTAGTGTTTTTTCGTAAATTCTTCAAAATATTTACTCAAAATTTGTACCGCTAATTCAACAGATTGACCTTCTGCTGTTTTTCGTTTTAATTGTAATAATAAACATTCTTGTAAATCGCGAGCAGCAATTCCAGGAGGATCAAACTGTTGTATTTGTTGAATGATTGCTGCAATTTCTTTTTCTTCTACTACTAAGCTTTGTCTAAATGCCAAATCATCTGCAATTGAAGATAATTCTCTTCGCAAATATCCATCATCATCTAAACTGCCGACTATCTGTTCTGCAATTTTATAATTTCTTTCATTTAATTCAAGCATCCCGAGTTGATTTAAAACAAGCTCATGAAAACTAGTTTCAACTTTAATTGGTATTACTTTTTGATCATCCATTTCGGGATAATTATCATCTCTTGTTTTATAGTCGGCAATTTCTCCATCATCATCTGCTACATATTCACTAATATCTACATTTTCATAATCATCTTCGCTTCCATCGGGTTCTGCATCTTCCTCAGCCGCATTATCAAACTCATTATTTAATTCATCGGTATATTCATCTTCGTGCCCTTCTTCGCTTTGCTCTAATGCAGGATTTTCTTCCAACTCCTCTTTAATTCTTTCTTCTAAATTAGCTGTAGGTACTTGCAATAGTTTCATCAACTGTATCTGTTGAGGAGACAGTTTTTGAAGCATTTTTTGTTGAAAAGATTGACTCAATGACATATTCTTAACATATAACGATGTAAATTTACATACAATTTGTAGGATGCATCAAAGGAAAAAAATTTATTTGTTTATAAATTTATTGCTAATAGTAGCAGTTTCGGTGAACGCCCAACAATTACAAAAATTTTCATCGATCAATCAACACAGAATAGATAGCTTACGCAATGCGCCTATTAAAATAATTTCAGCTGATTATTATACTAAAAACCTAGCCTTCTTTTGTAAGAAAGAATTTCAGCTAGAAAAAGCTACAAAAATTCCTTTTCGATTTAGATTAGGAAGTGTAGATTATGTAGATCATTTAGAAGGCAAAACAAAAGCGCCGAAGTAATAAGTATTATTAGCATATTAATTCTATCGAATGACTTTTTGCATGATTAGAAATTTCTTTCATGTAATTAGTCTTATCCAAATCATTTAATTTTTTTAAGGAAATAAAATTATTAAAGCTGCTTTCTTGATACAATGAAACTCCATCATCTTCAAATTTAATTCTTTTAATTTCTGTCCATTCAAGTATAAGAGGTTTTAAAGTATTTCCTTTTTCACCATTGTTTAGCTCTAACCATTCAACTCCATTATTGAGAATAGCTATATATGATTTAACTGGTTTTTTCTTTCCTATAAACGTCATCAATCCTGCAAGTGAAAAACAAATAGCTGCAAATAAATCCGATTTACTAGATGTACTATTCCAAGTTATGAATTTAAAAATTGCTAATGATACCCATAGCATCCACAAATTATTTTGGAGAATAGAGCTTTTAATTTTGTGTTCTTGAAAATAGAAAGTTGACATTGACGTTATAAATTTTATAAACCTTATAAACTTGATGCCGTAATGCCCAATGCCTAATGCACCAATGATTTTGATAATACTTTTTTAATTGCAGCCGCCATTTTTTCGCCTTTGTCTTTTATTTGCTCATCTGTCCACACCAAGCTAATTGCTGTGCTTAAACAACGGCCCATAATAGCATCACTCTCTGGGAACTGAGTTGTTTTTAATTGCAATAATGCAGCTTCTTGCTCCTTACTAATTCTACTTAAGGTTATACTATTTTTTAAATGATCCCATTTGCTGATATAGTGCCAATTATTAGCGAACCAATAAAAATTGCCTGCTAATATTCCTTGCTCTTTCATTTCTGCAACTACTGCTTGCATTAATTCGGTAGTTGGTAAGAACCAACTTAAGAAACTACAACTATCATCTCCACCATTTGGTACAACCCTGAAACTAATTTCAGGAATCTGCTCTAAGTATGCTCGTAGCGCTTTGTTGTTTTTCTTTTGTAATGCAAGAAAAGTAGCTAGCTTTCTTATTTGTGCCAATCCAACAGCTGCATGCAATTCACTGATACGAAAATTGTAACCAATAAATGGATGAAGGTCTGCTCCTCTATCAACTCCTGAATGATCATGACCATGATCTGTGTATCCATCCGATTTAGTGTAAACATCTTTGTTATTGGTCATTACAACTCCACCCTCTGCGCAAGTAATCATTTTTACAAAATCAAAAGAGAAAGTTCCTGCATCACCAATAGTTCCCAATGCTTTTCCTTTGTAGGTTCCGCCAATACTCTGGCAGGCGTCTTCTAATAATATTAAATTATGTTCAGCACAAATTTCAGCCAACGCATCTAAATCGGCCATACTGCCACACATGTGCACCGGCATTATGCATTTAGTTTTTGAAGTAATAGCACTGCGAACAGCGGAAGGATTTAAAGTAAGCGTTTCATCTATTTCCACTAAAACAGGAATTGCTCCAATACTAAGTATAGCTTCAAAGCTTGCAACAAAAGTAAAAGCTGGCATAATAACTTCATCCCCTGCTCCAATACCTAAAGCAAACATGGCGGTAGTTAAAGCACCAGTTCCACTAGAAGTAAGTTGAGCATATTTGCAACCAAAAGTTTCAGTTATGGCCTTCTCTAGTTCTTGGGCTTTCCAAATTCCCTTGCGAGGCCCATCAAACCCGTATCTCATTAAGATGCCTGTTTCCAAAACATCATTTACTTCTTTTCTTTCTTCAGCACCAAAAAGTTCAAAACCAGGCATATTTTATGAATTTATTAATTATTAAAACAAATAAACATTGAACAAAGTTAAAATCTTAAATCAACATGGTAAAATCTACATTCATCCTTACAAATTTGATTTTAACTTTGTTTAATGAATCCAATTTTATTTTATTGTTATGATGCCTATTGTGGGTGGTGTTATGGTTTTAGTAAAGTAATCAAACAAATTGCAGTTGAAAACCCGCAATTACAGATAGATGTATTGTCTGGAGGAATGGTATTGCCAGAAACTCCCAC
>JAYTXG010000420.1:0-3011 GCA_043743375.1 Sphingobacteriia bacterium | reverse complement strand
AAAGATGAAACTTTATTAGCAACAATGAAAGAAGCGGCTTATCAACAAGCATTGTTATTCGACATAAAAAATATTATCCCTATTTACGAAGCGCTTTATGGAAGGTTTTGCAGGATGAATTTAGAATTATGAGATAAGAGTTAAGAATTAAGAGTTAGGAGTTATGAGTTATGAATTAAGAGTTAAGAGATATGAATTAAGAGATATGAATTATGAGTTAAGAGTTATGTGTTATGATGTTACCTTGAGTCTCCCGATAAAGTCAAATTATTAAATACTAAAACTCGCAATTTTAAATTTCAGAAATTTATATTATATTTTTTGCTAATTGCAGTTTTCAATAGTTGTAAGAAGCTTGGTGTTCATAAACAAGATGAATTAGAAATTTCTAGTAGAGTAAGTTTCTTTAGCAAAACATCAGTATTAGCGCAACTTTAAGAGAAATGGCTGATACAATAAATATTATTTCAAAAAATTATGATTTAAATAAAATTGATAAAGAAAAATGAGCTTTACTAATTATTAAATTGAAGATAATTTATGCAACTATCTCATCAATACTCTTCAATATAATTTCCGCCAGATTTTTCAATTGCTCGGTGGAAATCGTCAGTGGTGGTGCAATACGCAACTTATTTGAAGCAAATAAAAACCAATCAGTTATTAGTCCGTTTTTAACACAGCTATGAGCAATAGTCCTTGTTTGTTCATCTGAAGCAAAACGAAGCGACATCCATAAACCTGCTTCACTAATTTCTAATATGGCACTATGTTTTAATCTATTTTTTAAATAAATCGCTTTTTCTTTCACAGTTTCAATCCAACCTTCTTGTAATAATACTTCCAATGCCGCTTTACCTGCAGCACAAGAAACCGGGTGGCCGCCAAACGTAGTAATATGTCCTAATACCGGATCATGAGTAAGTGTACTCATCATTTTATTACTCGATATAAATGCGCCCAGTGGCATGCCTCCTCCCAAAGCTTTTCCCAACAATAAAACATCTGGCACAACGCCAAATTGCTCAAATGCCCATAGGCTTCCAGTTCTGCCAAAACCTGCTTGTATTTCGTCAAAAACCAACAACACGCAATGTTCATCACATTTTTTTCGTACAGCTTGCAACCATTCAAGACTAGGTTTGGTGATACCGCTTTCTGCTTGTACTGTTTCCAAAAAAACACAAGCTGTATCCTTATCAATTGCGTTCACAAACTCCTTGCTATTGTAATCATATTGAAATGTATTGGGTAATAATGGACGAAAAGCTTGTTTAAAGTATTCATCTCCCATTATACTCAAAGCACCCTGCGTGCTGCCATGGTAGGCATTTTTAGCAGCAATAATTTTTGTTCTTTTTGTTACACGCTTTGCCAACTTCATTGCTCCTTCAGTAGCTTCTGCCCCGCTATTAGTAAAGTACACACAGTTCAACGAAGGAGGTAGATTATCGGTAAGTAATTTTGCATAAGCCACTTGTGGTTGCTCAACAAATTCTCCATATACAATCACATGCATATAAGCAGCGGCTTGATCTTGCACTGCTTTAATAACTTTAGCATTACTATGCCCAATATTGGCCACACTAAATCCCGAAATACCATCTATATATACCTTTCCAGCAGAATCGTATAAATACACACCTGCCGCTTTCACCATTTCTACACCAATAGGCGCAGGCGATGTTTGTGCAACATGCTGCAGAAAAAGTTTACGGTAATCCATCAAGTAAAGTTAATATAGTTAAGGGATACGAGTTGCGAGTTACAGGGAGATTGGCTGTTGCCATTTATAATCTTTGCAATTCTTCATAAACATCTATCTACCTTTTTTCCCTAATTTCACACCACAACTTTTAATTCATAACTCTTAATTCAAAGCATGGCTACAATCCTCCCTGTTCTTGGAAAACACCCTCAATTTGGCAGCAACTGTTTTATAGCACCCAACGCCACTATTGTGGGCGATGTAATTATGGGAAATGAATGTAGCATTTGGTTTAATGCGGTAATAAGAGGAGATGTTCACTATATTAAAATGGGCAATAAAGTAAACGTTCAAGATGGAGCTGTGATCCACTGTACCTTTGAGAAAAACCCCACTGAAATTGGCAATAATGTTTCTATAGGTCACAATGCTTTAGTGCATGGTTGTACAATACACGATAATGTACTTATTGGCATGGGCTCCATTGTAATGGACAGGTGTGTGATTCACTCAAACTCGATTATTGCAGCAGGAGCAGTACTTTTAGAAGGAACTGTTGTTGAGGAAGGCAGTATTTATGCTGGTGTGCCAGCAAAAAAGATAAAAGATGTTTCCCCTGCAATGATACATGACGAAATTAACCGCATTTCAAATAATTATGTAAAATATGCCTCTTGGTTTAGTGATTATAATCACTGCATTATAAAATAACTACACAAAGGTTTCGTTATAAAAGCAGTAATTTTATTACACTAATGAAAAAAGGGTTTCTACTATATTGTTCCTTAATTCTTTTGCTTACCTCCTGTAAACTATTAGGTATTGGCGGAAAGTCTGGATCAAAATCAGCCAAACAAGATAGTGGTTGCCCATCTGATGGAAGAAATGTAGGAGCAGAAAAATTATTATCAGATAATAATAAAGTTAAAAAAGCCCCGAAATATGCTAAAGATAAAACGCTGATTTATCAATAGCTTTTATCTTCCATTGTGTCTAGTATTGTAAGATAACTTACATACCTGTCTTCCGAAACCTTTCCAACACCAACTTCTTTCTTTACAGCACAACCTGGTTCATTAATGTGCATGCAATTATTAAACTGACAATTAACAAGCAGTTTACGCATCTCCGGAAAATAATGCGACAACTCTTTTTTAGTAATATCTACCAAACCAAATTCACGAACTCCTGGCGTATCAATTACTTGAGAAGAATTGTTGAGGTCGAACATTTCAGCAAACGTGGTAGTGTGTAATCCTTTGCCACTCCATTCACTTACCGACTGCGTTTTTAAATTAAACTG
>JAYTXG010000419.1:0-6573 GCA_043743375.1 Sphingobacteriia bacterium | reverse complement strand
TTTTAGGGGTAGCCATCCAATTAATGCCGGGTATAGGTTGCTATCAAAATAATCTTCCCTTGTTGTATCACTTATCAAAGTATGCTGTTGTTTTGTTTTATCATTATAAAAACCTGTTACGATTTTTCCAAAATTTAAAACAATATCCCTTTGCATATTATATGACGAATGATGAATTGGTTTTAAAGTTGAAATATCAGCTATAGTTGAATCAACCCAGGGTATTTGCATATTTTTCATGTTTACCTGAGTAACAATAGTGATAGTTTTTTTATCGGTTTTGATTTGAGTTGAAACTTTACCAATTTCAAACTTTGCAGTGTCTCGCATGGCGTACCATATCATTTGATAGGTTTCATTTTTAATCCACTTCTTCTGAAAGGAATTTCTCCCTGGTGTTACACTTGTTTGAGCATAACCTGCAATTGTTATAATTGCCAAAATTGCTGTTGTAATAGATTTCATTTTAAAGTTTCTAAAATTGTTTGAAATAAAATATTTACACCGAATGTAAGAGCTGATAATTTACTTTTCACGAAATTATCTTTATAGCTACGTTACCCCTTTTATGCCCTTGTTCTACATATCTGTGCGCCTCAACCATTTGCTCTAAAGGATAACTTCTGTCAACTACAGCTTTATAGTCACCTTTCTCGATGAGTTCTTTAAGAAAAATTATATCATCAGCCTTTTGGCTAATCACTCCTGAAATAAATTTTTGGTCACTTGTTAAAGAAGTCCATAGACCTTTAAGCATTTGTGAAATACCTGTAGAACCTAAAATTAATGTGCCGTTTGTTTTTAATGATTTGATGCTTTTGGAAAACAAAAGCTTATCGACCGTAACAAATATTACATCATAGGTTTCTCCATTCATAGTAAAATCTTCTTTTGTATAATCAATGACTTTATCGGCGTCAAGAGATTTTACCAATGCTGCATTTGAAGTGCTGCAAACTCCTGTAACTTCTGCACCATAATATTTAGCGAGTTGAACAGCGGCTGTACCAACTGAACCTGATGCACCATAGATCAGCACTTTCTGTCCGCTTTTAATATTTGCTTTTCTTAGGAAGTACAATGCAGTAGTTCCTCCAAAAGAAATGGTAGCAGCTTCTGCGTGACTTATATTATTAGGTTTTATGGCTAATATGCCATCTTCCGGCAAGCATTTGTATTCAGCGTATGCACCAAAACCCATTCCTGTTGCGCCAAAAACTTTATCCCCTATTTTAAATTTCGTTACTTTTTTTCCTACTGCTTCAATTTCCCCAGACAGGAATGCACCCAAAATATTTATTCTAGGTTTCGTTAAACCAAAGAATAATCTTACAGCCCAAGGATCTGCTTTACGCAAACGAACATCACCCGAATTTGCCGCTGTTGCAAATATCCGTATAAGGATTTCATTGTCTTTAGGTATTGGCTTATCTACTTGTTTTAGTTGAAGTACCTCGGGGCCGCCATATTTTGAGTATGTGATTGCTTTCATCATTTTTTATTTAGCTTATTTCCGAGAACAAAGCTATCTATCTATTTTACTAATTTGATTGACTTTGGTTAAGAAATGATGGTGGTAGTTATAGCATACCCCTTTTTGTTTTCATCTACGCCTGGCACCGCTGCAAAGGATTGCCTGTATGGGTTTACAATAGCTGGCAAACAGTATGGTGTAATTTTTGATACAGTTGGAAAAACATCTTTTTCAGAATGTAAAAATTCGCTCACCCAAAACGGTATTTATCTTTCTTCTGTAATCAGTCTCTCACTCTTATGGCAAATAATGAAAACATCATTGTTTGGCACTAAAAAGGCCAAGTCTTCTTCAACTGCTATGCTTCCAATAGAAGAACGTTTAATTTATTTTTTGAAGCTAAAGGAATTATTGAAAATTAAAAAAATTAAAACGGTTATTGATAATACTTATCCCTTGTCGAACATGGCGGATGCTCATAAATATGTAGAAAAAGGGCACAAAAAAGGGAATATTATTATTAGCATATAATTCAGAATAAGCTATGGCTTAGCAATTATTCTTTTTCGAATTCTGCTTAATGATTCGGGCTTAACGCCTATATAACTTGCCATCAGATATTGAGGAATTCTTTGAAATAAGTCAGGTCGTGATTTTAAAAGGTTTAAATACCTCTGTTCAGGTGTGTCGGTTAGGTGAGATACCATTAATTGCTGTTGCTCAGCAAAAGATTTTTCCATAACAGCTCTAGCTAAGGTTTCAAACCGTGGGAACTGCTTAAATAATTCTTGAGCCTTTTGTTCGTTGCCGACAACTAATGAGGTTTCTTCCATGCAAACTAAATTATGTGATGACGGTGCATTTTGTGATAATCCTGTTAATGAAATAATCCATTGTCCTTCGGTGAAGAAATTAGTTGTTTTTTGCTCTCCGTTTATCAGATGATATTGTCTGATGCAGCCTTCCAAAATAAAATAAGTGTCAATGGAGATTTGCCCTTCTTTTAGCAAAAAAACGTCTTTCTTGAATTTGGTTACAACCATCCCGTCTTCTAAAACTCTTGCTTCATCCTGGCTAAGAATAGTAATTTGAGAAAAGTATTTTACGATTTTATTTTCCATCTAAGTCGGTGTTAAAAATTCTGACTAACGTTTCTTTTACTATTGTAAATCAAGTAGCAAACACCTTTCTGTTGTTTTAGCCAAACAACTCCTTGCAGCTATAAGTCATAATGTTGGCGGTTCGTGGTTTTATTCGGCATTTGATTTTTTCCAAGTCCAAGCCTGCCAAATAATTATTAGTGTAATTATGCTTTCAAGAATTGATAAAAAGACATAAAACATTCTCCATTCAGAAATTGATGAAATTCCAATTAAAAAAGTGAAAATTGTAAAAAAAATTCCAATTCCGATATTAAGCCATTTTGTCAATTTGGCTGAAAGCATTAAAGAAAGAAAAATCATCAAAGCTGGAACTGTCAGAATAAAAGTTACTATGAACAATTTTATTGGCGTGTCTAACATATTTTGTCCTTTCAAAAGTTCTTGTACTTTCTGAGGAACATATAGCTCAAAATAGTCACCATAGATGTAGCAAAACATTACAGATGTCCATAATGCAGAAAGTTTTATTCTTATGTTTATTTTGAAGTCTTCTAAATGTGTTGCCATTCTAATTCTTTATTTGCGATTGTTGTTTGTTTTCTTTCACTCCAATAAATAATAACCATAAACAAATTCCTATTTCTCCAAGACTTGCTGGTAAACTCATGTATGAACCAATTCCAAGCTCGGAATAATTAGAAATTAACGTGTGTCCGAAGAAATTGAATAAATATCCAAAACTGCCAAGCATCAAGAGGATTCCAAAAAATCTTGGAAGAAAGTTAGACTTGAAAACTAAATATCCAAAAGGGAATAACCAAAGTCCTGAAAAAATATGGATAAGTCGCATTCCGTCATCATATTGGTCAATGTAAAAAAGTACTTGTGATTGAATTTGTTCCTGACTAAAAACTTTGAGATAATTTGGTATTTTAATCAATGAAAGTGCAGTAAATTCATTTTGAACATTTATAAAATACATTGGTACACTTATGACTGCTAATAAAACCATCAATTTTGCCATATTCTCATTGACCTCTCTTAATAACCTATATAAGGCAAGTGGTAAAAAGAGAAAAAAAGTATAACAGAGTAAGCCACTAACAATTCCAAATCTGAATAATGTTTCAGAGGTCGTTAAATTTTGAAAAGTTAAAGAGGCATTGTCATAGTTTATTAGTTTAGAAGGGACATACATCAAACTAAAAATTCCTGTCAGAACCACCCCGAAATATATTAGACCTGCAATTCTTGATATTTTATTTTTCTCTGCCATATATTAATTTGTCTAATAAGACGAACGATATCGCTTTTTTGTTACAGGTGTTTAGTTTACAATGACCGCCAACGAGAGTTTGTGAAAAAAATATCGCTTCTTGAAGATACACACAAGATGTTAATTGCACAAACAATAGTATTGATTTTACGTTAGATGAAGTATGTAATTTATAACTGGAAGCAGCCGAAACCAAAGCTTGGGTATGCACTGCTACTGATTGCTGCAACGTCATGCCACACTTCCACAAAACCTTTTAGCGGAGGTGTTATTTGAGTTCAGCCAATTCTTTAAGTTTCATATTCATTGCTTCGAAGCCATTCTTTGTATTATTATCAAGCTGTTTTTTAAATAATGGTACAAGTATTCCTTTAAATTTTTCGTTTTGTCTAAAAGTTGTTGTGCCATTTCCATTGTTTATAAGTTCAAATTTATGTTCACCGTCAAAAAGTCCCGCAAATAATAAATGTCCTATCCAACGCAATTCTTTGTTTGTTTCAAAGACAAGAATTTTTGGTTTAAAAGTCATTCCTTTTGCTTCTGGTGGTTCAATCCTTACAGTAATTTTTTTACCAACTCTCACTTCCCCTTTTAATGTTTTTATAAAGGGATTCCAATTTGGATAATTTTCGAAGTGTATAAGTATTACCCAAACTTTTTCAGGATTTGCATTTATTAAAATTTCTGTTTTAATTTCTTTTGCCATTGTTGTTGAATTAAGAGAGTGAATAAAGTAATTGATACAAAGGTCTTATAATATAAGTACTCTACTCTTGACAAAAATCAAGAAATTATAAAAGTTGTTTTTTTCTAATTCTACTAAATGTTTCGGGAGTCATACCAAGCATAGATGCAATGAATTGTAAAGGCACTTGATTAAAAAGTTCTTTATTATTTTCAAAGAACTGATTATATCTTTCTTCGGCTGTCATTGACAGATGGCTAAAAATTCTATCTTCTAAAATAGTAAAACAACGAACAATAAATAATTTTTCAAGTTCATTCCATTTAGGAATTACACCTTCAATCTTTTTGTAATCGTTTCTTAAAATTGTATAAATTTCTGTGTCTATTAATGCTTGTATTGTCCAACGAGAAAGTGTTTCAAAAATAAAACTTGATAAGTCAGTTGAAAAATATCCTTTTGTGGAAATCCATTGAGTTACCTCTTTATTGTCTGTAACAACATACATTCTCAAAAGTCCTGACTGGATAAAACTTAAATTATCACAACGTTTACCTGTTTTTAATAAATAGTCTCCTTTCTTAATTGTTGTCAATTTGAAAAAGGAAACAATTTTTTTGATGTCTTCTATTTCTAAAACACCAAAGTAAGATTTTATGTATTGTTCTAATTCTGTCATTTTGGGTGAGGTCTCGCAACATTTTCGCTAACGTCAGTCTGTGAAAAAACTATCGTTATCATTATTCAAATATAACGAAGAATATCAAACAAAAAGATGAAGTAAACCGTTTTTAAAAGCGTGCATCATATCAATGCAATATCACGAGAGCAAATCAGTTTTAGTACATTAAAGACGGTATATCCAACAACAACCTAGTTCGGTTTATAGATGCATTTAGTGGTCAATTAGATTTAGTAAAACTTGGTTTTATCATCGTTATCAGTCATCCATTTTTATTTGTATTTATTTATATGGCTATTAAAATAGAATACGCGGCAGCAGAAACTATGATCTATAATTTATCAAAGCATCGGTATTCTCAACTACTAGGGCTTCCTTAATTATTTTAAATACCGAAAAATTTAACGGGGCTTGCAGCTATACGTCATAATGTTAGCGGTTCGGGCTTTCGGTTGTGTTGATTCCAAATTTCTTTATTAATTTCATAATTAATGGTCTGATAAATTTATAAATTAAAAATCCCAAAGCTGCCATTATTAGAATAAAAGGTGTTGGTAAGATTGTTCCGAAAGTATATGTCATCCCTAGAACAAAGCCGAGAATAAATTCTGAAAAAAATATTGGAACAATAAAACTTAGAATTAAAAGAAGGTAAAGAACGTTATTTAGAAAAGGCTCATAATTATTAATAAAAGAAACTGACAGTATAATTCCAAAAACTAGTCCAATAATAAATCGTCCTAAAGCACTTGTCATTATTAATTTATATTGACCACCTATTTTTATTTGCTCTTCAATCCTGTTTTTGATCTTCCCCAATAAAATCCATGTAAGAACAGGAAGCAATATTCCACCCCACCAATTTGAAATTGTAGGCAGATCTTTTTGGTCAAGGATATGATGACTGGGAACGCCGCCATGAAAATAAGTCCAGAAAAGCGACCCAAAAATCACAATAGAAATGATAATAGTAATAATTAGTCTCAGCCTATTTAAGTCTATTGGTTGTGTTTTGTCCATTTGTGATATTTTGTTGAAACGGATTTTTATTCAGCCTGACCACTAACGAAAAAGGCTTGGCGTTTGTGGCTGAATTTTATAACGTCAAGCTTGGAACGAATGTACAATTATTAACGAAAAGATGAATGTACAAAAAACAGTTGAATAGTGTTTGGTATAGGTGATTATAAAGCTAAATAGCGATAAAAAACTGATGCTTATTTGGTCCGCAGCCAAAACGCCAAACCGCCAAACTCGGTACTTTATTCAACAGAAATTATTATGAAAATTTAACCTGATTTATTTGTTTTTATGCACAGTTCGTGTTGGTGGCAGTTATTGTCTCATCAGCGT
>JAYTXG010000418.1:0-3119 GCA_043743375.1 Sphingobacteriia bacterium | reverse complement strand
TGGTGCTTTTTTAGCTTTTGTTTTATTTGCCGGATTTGATGCAATTAGTAATCTTTCTTTGTTTAGTAATAGCACCAATTACTACATACAATTGTTAGGCATTAAAATGCATTCTGCTAATATGAGCAGGGGTATAATTGATAGTGTAGATTTAATTTATTTTATTGCAACAACTTGTTTTTTTCTTTATTGCACTAAAGTAAAAATTATTCAAAAAAATTATCAATAAGCATGAAACAATTGATAAATAAATATCGCATTGCTTTTGTTTTTTTATTGTTGATTGCTGTAATTTATACAAACTATTTATTTAAATTCAGGTACGATTTAACACAGGATAAACGATTTACTTTAAGTGCTTCAACAAAAGAACTATTGAGTGAAGTTGATAGTACAATTAAGGTTGAAGTTTTTTTAACTGGCGATTTGCCACCTGATTACCAAAAATTAAATATTGCTGTAAAAGATATATTGGCTGAATTTAATTCAGTTGCTTCCAACTTAATTAAAGTTGAATTTGTAAAACCCGGAGAAAATAGTAGTAATAATGATTTGAAAATAAAATTGTATGATAGCTTATCTAAAATGGGTGTGGTATTTGAAAAAACTTCTTTTGAAGGTAATAATATCGATAAGTCAACCAATCAGTTAATCATTCCATCTGCCTTAGTTTACTACCGAAAAAATCAATTACCAATTGCGATTGATTTACGTAGTAGTAAAAAAATGTACAAGCAGTACAATATAATTAATGATGAGCCACAGGAAGATGTAGAAGCTACAAGGAATGCAGGCGAAGCTTTATTAGAAAATAAATTTGCTGTTGCAATAAATAAACTCATTCGAAAATCAGTTCCTACCATTGCTTATACAATTGGCAATGGAGAACCAACCGATTTAACCGTAAATGATATAGGAGAGAGTTTGCGTAATGATTATCGGCTCGGTGTATTCAACTTAAAACAAGCTTACCCAGATGCATTGCTAATTCAAACCTTAATTATTGTAAAACCTACTCAAGTATTTACAGAAGAAGATCAATTGAAACTAGATCAGTATGTAATGAATGGTGGACATATTATTTGGTTTATAGATAAACTATATGCCGAGTTAGATAGTTTAAAAAGAGCTGAAGGTCAATATATTGCTTATGATCGTTCACTTGGTTTAGATGAATTATTGTTCAAATATGGAGTTCGAATTAATGGTGATTTATTGCAAGATTTAAACTGTTCTAAAATTCCTTTGGTAGTTGGCAAAAACCCAGATGGAAGTATTAAAATGCAACGTATGCCTTGGCCTTACTATCCATTTTTATCGTCCAGAACCCCCAATCCCATCTCACAAAATATAGATCGGGTATTACCTATTTTCCCTTCTAGTATAGATACGGTAATGGCAAAGGGAATTAAAAAAACAATTTTGTTGGCTTCAGATACCAATAGCCGAAAAATTAGTTCGCCAGTAATTGTTTCTCTAAATAGTGTAAAAAATGAAGAAGATTTAGCAAGCTTTAATCAAAGCTTTGTACCAGTGGCGGTTTTGTTAGAAGGTAAGTTTAATTCTCTTTTTGCTAATCGATTATCGCAAAATATAATGGATTCGGTTGTGAAAACAACAGGAAAAAATTTTCTTACATCAGCAGTAAAAGCGGGGAAGCAAATTGTAGTAGCAGATGCTGATATTGTTACCAATTCAGTTAATAATACAACCGGACCAATGCCTATGGGTATGATTCCTATGGAAAACTATCGTTTTGCAAACAGAGAATTCTTTTTAAACAGTATAGATTATTTATCATCCGATAAGCAATTGTTTGAAAGTAGAAACAAAACAGTTGTACTTCGCTTATTGGATAGAGAAAAGGTAAAAGAGCAGAAAACCTTTTGGCAATTAATGAATATTTTATTACCAGTATTTTTTGTTTTATTAATTGGCCTATTTTTTCAATGGTGGAGAAAAAAACAATATTCCCAAAAAACTGAATTATTAGTATGAGCACACATCTAATTGTTTATATTGTTTTTGGCATAGTATTATCTATTGCACTGGTAGTTGATCTTGGATTATTGAGTAAAAAAAATCAAACTATCACAATTAAACAGGCGTTGATTCAAACTTTTTTTTGGGTGGCTTTAGCACTTGCTTTTTTTGTTTTTTTATGGTTTAAAGGGGGTTTGTTGGCACAAGAAAACGCTGGTAAAACAGTAAATGCCACTCAATTGCCACTCGAATTTTTAAGTGCCTATTTAATGGAATGGAGTTTAAGTATTGATAATATTTTTGTATTTATTCTTATTTTTAATTCATTTAGAGTAAAGGTACAACACTATTCTAGGGTATTATTAATTGGAATAATGATGGCCATTTTGTTCAGAATAATTTTTATCACTTTAGGTGTTGCTTTAGTATCAAAGTTTGCAGTAGTAATGTATTTTTTTGGCGGTTTTTTAGTGTACACAGGCTATACCATGTTTACTGCTGATAGTGGTGAGCAATTTGATCCACACAATTCCAAAATTTATAAGTTCCTTAAAAGATATTTGCCATTGGCAAATCATGATGGTAATGGTAAATTCGTTTTACGCGAAAACAGACGACCAGTTTATACTACCTTGTTTGTGGTAGTTATTTTATTGGCAGGTATCGATTTGGTATTTGCATTAGATTCAATACCAGCAGTAATGGGTATTTCAAAAGACCCAATGATCATTTATACTTCCAATATTTTTGCTGTGCTGGGGTTACGTTCATTGTTCTTTTTATTGAGAGGGGCTGTTACTAAATTCGATTATTTGCAGCAAGGAATTGCTATAGTGCTAATTGTTATTGGAGTTAAAATGTTGGGTGAGCATTATATAAATGAATGGATCGATAAATCAACACAAGTCTTTATTTCATTAGGAATAATTTTATTGTGTATTTCAGGTTCAATTCTTTATTCAATAGTAATGAACAAGAAGGGCACGCCTGAAGATATAAAAGACAGTTCAGTTAATTAAATAATTATGAATTATTCATTACAAAAAATTGCAAACATACTTGATCTTTCAGGTAGTAATTTTAGTAATAATCAAATTCAGTTTTTAGTTACAGATAGTAGAAAAGTGGTGTTTCCT
>JAYTXG010000417.1:0-5466 GCA_043743375.1 Sphingobacteriia bacterium | reverse complement strand
ATGAATAGTAGAAATATAAAAAAATAAATCAGTCGTTTGGTTATCCCACTATTTTTTGTTGATTTATCCTGAGAAATTGCAGAAGTTAACATAGTATTTATTGGGTTAGTATTTGTATTCCCTAAATTTCATGTTTATAATGTCTCTTTTAAAACTGTGCATGGTGAACAGCAGGTTTTTTGAGTGAGAAGCAGTATTTGAAGTTTAAACCACTCGAGAGATGACAAAAATTCCAGTACCTCAAAAAAAAGGTTATTTACCAAATGCTTTGGGCAATACTGTTGAGATTGATTAATTTTAAAAATATACCCATTTGTTATGCAGCGGATATTGATCTCTTGTTATTTGTTCATTATTAGCTTCGGTACATGTGTTGCACAGGATACATTAAAACTAAACGGGCAACCTAATTGGAAGCTTGCAAAAGATATAGCTGATAATTGTTCATTTTTTGAAGAAACACAGGATAAAGTACTCAGCTTTGATGAATTAAAAACGAAGGTTTTTATACCGTATGAAAAAAAATTAAGGGAGCAGAAACGCAGCAATAGGCCATTAATTATTCAATGGCTTAAATTTACGGTTCAAAATAAATCAGTCTTTGACACTGTGGATCTTAGTATTAATACAGTTCATTATTTTACAAAACTGTATACTGCTAAAAAACTAATTGGCGTTAGTGGTGCGTATGAAGAGAACCCTAATGATCAATATTATTTAACTAGCGCGTTTGATAGAGGAAGGTTGCCTATTATATTACCGCCCAATTCCACTATCACTTATTGGTTTAGAACGGAAGACAGACAAAGTCAATTAATTCCTCCACAAATATTATTAGAAACAAAAGTTAGCGGCATGACCGAAGATTTAAAAGATGGTTTTGCTGCGCGTTATCTCTTCCTACTACTAGCAGGTATTACGGGTTGCTTTTTTTTCATTGGCCTTTTCGCTGCTTACAATTATTACTTATACCGACATGTTTCTTTTATTTGGTATATCAGTTACACCATTGCTGCTTTTTTTTCTGGCTTACATTGGATGGATATACGACTAGGGATGCATATTTTTTCACCCTTGTTGCATGATATTATCTTTTCTGTATTCATTTATTTGATACCTGTATTATATAGCTTTTTTGTAGGCAGTATGCTACAGTTAAATATTCATTTTAAAAAAGAGTGGATTATAGTGAAGTTTTTGGTGTTTGTATGTATCATACAAATGACCTTACAACTTTTAGAAGTTCGTTTCGGCTGGTTTCCTTTCAATCTCAATTATTATGGTATTTTTTTAACTCCTTTTTCTATCATACTTTTAAATATTTTTTTATTAATACTAACATTTAAAAGCAAAGACCCAGTAAAATGGTTTTTATTTAGCGGTATTATAAGTTTGTTGGTATTGTGGTGCATGCCATTGTTAAATCTATATACGCCACCAACGAATATAAATTATGAGTTGTTCTTAATTATTAATTTCCCCATTGTTTTTCTATTATTAGGATTGTTTATTGAAACAAGCTGCTTTTCTTTTGCATTAACTTACCGCAGCAAATTGGTATGGTTAGAAAAAAATACATTGCAACAAAACTATAACCTAAAACTACAAACTGCTTTACAGCAAAGGACTATAGAGCTTGAAGAACAAAATAAATTGGTAGAAGCGCAAAAAATAAAGCAGGTTCAAACTGAATTTGAACACAAAATTGCCCAAACAGAAATGATTGCACTAAGGGCACAAATGAACCCTCATTTTATTTTTAACTGCCTTAATTCAATCAAGCTGTACACTTTAGAAAATGATTCTCAAACAGCATCAGAATATCTCACAAAATTTTCTCAGTTGATACGTTTGGTTTTAGAAAATTCGAGGTCAGAAAAAGTAACGCTTCAAAAAGAATTAGAGACATTAAAACTATACATTGAACTAGAAGCAATGCGATTTAAAAACAAAGTGCATTATAAAATAAATGTAGTACCACATATAGATCAGCAATATGTTGAGATCCCGCCTTTGTTGTTGCAGCCTTACGTAGAAAACGCCATCTGGCATGGTCTGATGCACAAATCAGAAGGGGGTAGCATAACAATCGATATTTCGCAGCCTGAAGAATTCCTTTTACACATTGAAATATCCGATGATGGTATAGGGCGTGATTTGGCTAAGGAACATAAAAGCAAATCGGCTACCCGACAAAAATCATTTGGGTTAAAGATGACCGCCGAAAGACTTGAAGCTATTAACTACATTTATCAAACCAAAACCGAAGTGAAGATCATTAATTTGAAAGATACAAACGGTAATGCTTCTGGAACAAAAGTGATCATAGAAATTCCATTATAAAGTATAAATATGCTTAGAGCAATAATTATAGATGATGAACCTGATTGTGTAAAACTGTTAGCATTGCAACTTAAAATGTATTGTCCGCAAGTACAAGTGGCTGCAGCATGTACAACAAGTACTGAAGGATTGATAAAAATAAGAGAGATACAGCCCGATATTGTATTTATGGATATTGAAATGCCAGTTATGAATGGCTTTCAGTTATTGGAGCAGTTAGACCAGATTAATTTTAGCTTGGTGTTTGTAACTGCTTACGACCAGTTTGCAGTAAAAGCTTTTAGATTTAATGCACTAGATTATTTATTAAAACCCATAGATGGAAAAATATTAACTAAGGCTGTAGAAAAAGCAATGCAACAAAGACCCGATCCACAGCAGTTTCTTTCATTAAAACAACAGCTTCATTCAGGCGAAAAGTATCAACCAGACAAAATTGCCCTGCCTTATCAAAATGGTGTAACCTTCACAGAAATAAAAAACATATTGTATTGCGAAGCAGATAATAATTATACTCGTTTTTTTATTGCTGGCGGTCAGCAATGCATGGTGTCAAAAACTTTAGGCGACATACAGGAAGTGTTGGAAGAAAGAAATTTTTTGCGGGTACATCGGCAGTATCTGGTAAACCTTAACCAGATAAAAAAATATGTAAGGGGCGATGGAAATTATCTTATAATGAGTAATGATGAAAGTATTCCGGTTGCAAGAAATAAAAAAGAAAGATTAATTGAACGATTTGGATGGCTATGAGAATCACTATACTTAAATTGTTTTATCCTTTTTTTTAAGTAGATATAAAATGCGTTGTAAATGATGTATGGGGTTAAGTCAAAAACCGTTAATTAAAATTATTTATTCCAATTGTCATCAAGTCCGCTTATGGAGTCGGCTATTGCCAGCGGATTTTTACTTAAAATAGAAGCGCCTAATGTAACAACTGAAACTGCAACATTTATAGCTTTTTGTACATTTTGAATTGTGTTGTAAGTTTTCTTTATTTTTAATGTTATTGTATTAATTAAAGTTAATGAAGTTTTAACATCAATCATTACTAGAGAGGCTGATAATGTATAAAGGTCGTCAGCATAATTTAGAATTGACCAATGTAAATCCCTCATTTTTTGGTTTTGTTGTTTTGTTAGAATATTAAAGTTTTGATACCTATAATCACCAATCGCTTGAGCTAAAGCCAAAAAATTATTAGCAAGTTCATTTCCTTGTTGCGCTGTTAAATTTACCATTTTTACTATTTTTTTATTTTATTAAACGCTGAAATGATGTCTTCGATTTCACTAGTATATTGAGTTAATATTTCTTTTATTTCAGTTTTATTTAATTTTTTAATATTTTCCGCTAGTTTCTCATGGCCATCAGCAATTTTCAGAATCACTTTTGAGTAAGTAATTAGTTCATTTTGTTTTACTTCAATTTTATTTAATTGGTTATAATATTCCTCAACCGCTTTTATTTTTTCTAGTTTTGAAAGCGATGGGTGTTTTGTTAAGTCGTAATAGTAACTTTTAATTCTTTGTTTTTGAACATTTAATTTACCAATTAAATTAGCTGACAAATTAAATTCTAAGAATGAAATCAGTACTTTAAAAGACTCATTTGCATCCTTAACATAAACTTTAATTTTACTTTTACGATATTGATCTGTAAATGCTTTCAACGAAATTTTAGAAATATTTGAATAAGCTTTAACCTGTTCTTTTTGGATAGCAATAAAATCAAAATTCCCTTCTGTTAATGCATTAGTTAGGGCATTGATTTTATAACTAGTTGTCCTATTATTAGAAAGGCTAGATAAACCGTCAAGATAACCCCGAAGTGAAGAATAAATTAACAACGTTACACTGTCAGCATTATCACTAAGAACACAGTAACAGTCTTCGGTATTTAAATTGAGAGTTTTAATTTTATCATCTAAGCAATTGTCTAAACAATTTTGTTTGAAACTGTAATTAATTTCTTCAAATTTCTTTAAACTTTTTAAAGATGTTGAAGAGAAGTCGTTAACGTGTTTAAGATTAACACAACTACTTAGGACTAGTGATAGTAGAATAAGTGAAAATCCGAATTTTTGAAATAGCTTTTTCATTTGATTGATATAATTAAATAAATTTATTATACAAATTCCAGAATTACAAATTGGGTTTATAGCTTTTAGGAATGTTGAGAAGTCCGTCAATTCTAACAAAGGCGGATAAGTTTTAATAAGAGGATTGCCACAGGATAAAATAAATCATAAGCGGTGCTGCGAAGCACTCTATGATTGAATATGCAGAGAAAGAATTGAGTTTATAGCTTTTAGGAACATCGAGTAACCTTTAGATCTTACTACTTCAATTATTGCCCAAGGTGGGGAAGGCAGGCTCTGGATGAAAAATTAATTCAGTATTAACTCCACGACTAAGCTAACAGTATTTTATTTAAATTATAATTATAAGTTTCTTAATAGAAAATTCAATTAAATTTTTTTGGTTGTTAATTTTCTTTTTCTAAAACTTAGAAAATTTTTATCTGTTGCATCCATATCATCACCTAACAGTATACCCCAGGGTTTCATTGGTTCGATTCGGTCGAAAATAACTTTTATTATTGCTGTGAGAGGAATAGATAAAAACATTCCTGGTATGCCCCACAAAGCACCTCCAATAAGCACTACAATAATAGAAATGAGTGCATTTATTTTAACTTTTGAAGCTACAACATAAGGAACGATATAGTGATTATCTATAAATTGTACAATAATATAAACTACAAACACCCATATAGCCGCTGAAGGTGATTTGGTAGCAACAGCAATTATCATGGGTAATGCTATCGCTATAAGACCTCCTATATATGGTATTACATTTAACAAAGCCCCTATAACTCCAAGTAAAATTGCATAATCAATTCCAAGTATTAAAAGACCTGCTGAATTTAAAGTTGCAACAATTACGGCTTCTAAAGCTAAGCCTAAAAGATAATTCTGCACAAGCGTTTTAGTTTCGGTAAGTACATCTTTTACCATTTCATGTTGATTTGTTGGAAAAAGGCAGGCTATAAATTTTAAGAATAAATTTTTGTAAAATAAAAACATAAAAATATAGACAGGAATTAAAAAAAGTGTAA
>JAYTXG010000416.1:0-1996 GCA_043743375.1 Sphingobacteriia bacterium | reverse complement strand
ATCACCAAAAAGGGCAATAATATTTTTCTTTTTGCTATTTAAAATTGTTTCTGCTGCAATAGTTGCAGCTCGCTCATCAGCCAAACAAGCTTTGTTAATGCCAGATTGAGTTGGAACATTATCAAAAAACACAACAGGAATATTTAATTCTTTTAGTTTAATGAAGTGAGCTAAGTTATTTGATTGCGGTAACATGCAAACAAATAAACCCGATACCCTGTTTTGGCGAAACAGTTTTATATTTTCTAATTCAACCTTTGGGTCATTAGCACTTTGAAGTATCATTAAAGTATATCCATTTTTTCTGCTTTCTTCTTCAATGGAAGTAATGAAACTTTCATAAAAATAATTCACAATAACGGGTACCATTAATCCAATTACATTACTATTTTTTGTTCTTAAATGAACAGCAAAGGCATTGGGTTCATAATCTAACGTATTGGCCAGCTCTATTATTTTTTCTCGGGTTTTAATAGAAATATCAGGATGATGTTTTAAAGCTCTAGAAACAGTAGAGATACTACAACCAAGTGTGTCGGCTATTTTTTTAAGTGTGGTATTTGTCAATGCAAGCTGTTTTACAAGATAAAACTTTTAACATCAAATGTTTTCGCAAAGGATTGCGTTAAGTTTATTTCCAAATTACGGGCAATATACATACATACTAATATGTTTTAACCGTTAAATTGTATAATGAAGTACATTATTTTTATTTTTAACAAAAAGCATCGTTTAATTTGGTCTTGCGGTCAACCTTTATAAGAAATTAGTAAAAAAACATTTTCAGTTGTTTTTAATTAAATTTTGATTAAAAATTAAATTCTTTTTGTTAAATTTAATAATATGTGTAATTTGTACACGCTTAATAACCAGTAAACTGCCAATTTATGAATCTAAGATTGCTTGTCAAGCCCATACTATTGGGCTGTTTCGCTTGCCTGCTATCAATTTACTCGCAAGCTCAAACAAAAACAGTCACCGGAAAAGTGACTGACTCAAAAGACGGATCACCAATGGTTGGTGCATCTGTAACTGCAAAAGGTACTAATATGGGAACCCAAACAGGTTCTGATGGTACTTTCAAATTAACTATATCTTCTTCAATTACTAGACTGGTAATTTCATCAGTTGGTTTTGGATCTGTTGATATAGATGTTGCTAAAAGATCAATTGTTGATGTTAGATTAACATCAACTGCCGACAATTTAAGCGACGTAGTTGTTGTAGGTTATGGTACTCGTAAAGTAAAAGATTTTACGGGTTCTGTATCTAGGGTTACTGAAAAAGATTTTAACAAAGGCCAGATTGCCTCTCCCGATCAATTATTGCAAGGTAGAACTGCTGGTGTATTGGTAACTCCTTCTACAGGAGAGCCTGGTGCAGCCGCAACTATCAATATTAGAGGTACAGGTTCTATTAGTGGATCACAAGAGCCTCTGTATGTAGTTGATGGAATTCCTTTAATTCAAGGTGGTACTTTAGGTTCTGCAAGTGGTGTTGAAGGTAGTACCACTTCAAAGAATCCATTAATCTTCTTAAACCCCAATGATATTGAAAGTATGACAGTATTGAAAGATGCATCTGCTGCTGCTATCTATGGTTCAAGAGGTGCAAATGGTGTTATATTAATTACCACTAAACAAGGAAAAGGTGGTAAAAAAGGAGTGTTTAACTTTGGTGCAAATACAAGCTTAGCGCAAACTGCTCGTCGTTTTGATGTAATGAACGGAACTGATTTTTTATTAGCTGCAAAAAAAGCCAATATTGATGGGGGATCTGATCCGATTGCCGCTGCTGATGCTGTTAAATTGATTGATAATGGTGCTAATACCAATTGGCAAGACCAAATATTTAGAAAAGCAATTTCTCAAAATTATAACTTAAGTTGGGGCTATAATTATAAGGGTACCACTGCACGTTTGAGTGGCTCTTATGATAATCAACAAGGTATAGTACAAAACAGTAATCTTCAACGTTTAACTGTACGTGCTAACTT
>JAYTXG010000415.1:0-2718 GCA_043743375.1 Sphingobacteriia bacterium | reverse complement strand
AAAATACAACGGTGTATATGCAAGTCACATGCGCGATGAGGGTGATAGTGTAACACAAGCAATTGAGGAAGCCATCAGCATTGGTAGAGCAGCAAAAATTCCCGTGGAAATTTCTCATTTTAAATTAAGCGGCCAACAAAATTGGGGCAGAAGCAAAGAAACTGTTGCTATGATAATAGCAGCACGTAAAGAAGGATTAGATATAACCATTGACCAATATCCGTACACCGCAAGTAGTACTAACCTCGGAACACTACTGCCAGATTGGGTTTTAGCAGACGGACAAGATTCTATTAATGCTAGATTATCAGACGCGGCAACGCAAAAACGTGTAGCAGACTATATGTTGAAAAAATTAGCCAAAAGAAAATTAAAACATTTTAGCTACCCAGTAGTTGCCACTTTTAAAGCTGATACTACTTACAACGGAAAAAGTATTGAACAAGTAAATATTTTAAAAGGAAAAAAATCTACAGCAAAAGAAGAAGCATATACAGTAATGGAAATGATTAAACAAGGAGGTGCTAGTATGGTATTTCATGGCATGGGCGATGAAGATGTTAAACGCATTATGCAATATCCATTTAACATGTTTGCAAGTGATGCAAGTATTCGTGTATACGGACAAGGAGCCCCACACCCAAGAGGTTATGGAACCAATGCAAGGGTTTTAGGAAAATACGTTCGCGATGAAAAAGTAATTTCACTAGAAGAAGCAATAAGAAGAATGACTTCTTTACCTGCACAAAAATTTCAGCTAAAAAATCGTGGGTTAATACGTGAAGGATTTGCAGCAGATATTGTTTTGTTTGATGAAGCAACAGTAAAAGATTTATCGACTTATGAAAGTCCACACCAATATTCAACTGGGTTTAAATATGTTTTAGTTAATGGAGAACTAGCAGTTGAAAATGAAAAAGTAAATGGCACAAGAAGTGGTAAAAGCATTAAGAATAGTCAAAACTAATTTATGCTAAAAAAAATTATATTAAGCATTGGAATGCTTTTTACTGGCGTATTCAATAGCCATGCTCAAAGTATAGAAACCATTATTGATTCGTTTGTAAAAGCCGATCAGTTTAGTGGTGTTATTTTATATGCAGATAAAGGCAAAGTTATTTTTGAAAAATCATTTGGTTACAGAGAATTTGCTAATAAAATCGCAATGAAAAAATCAGGTATTTTCGAATTGGCATCTGTAAGCAAACAATTTACTGCCATGGTTATTATGATGTTGCAAGAAAAAGGAAAGCTTAATTTTGATGATTCTGTTTCGCAGTATTTAACTATACCGTATAAAGGAATTACTATCCGTAATTTATTAAATCATACCAGTGGTTTACCCGATTATCAAGCCATCATGGATCAATATTGGGATAAAACTAAAGTTGCTGGCAACAACGATATTTTAGATTATTTAAATCGATATCAACCTTCAAAACTATTTGAACCGGGTAGTAAATACAATTACAGCAACACCGGTTATGTGCTATTGGCAAGTATTGCCGAAAAAGCTGGGGGTATTGATTTTATTGAGTTCTGCAGAACCAATATTTTTAAAAAACTAGGGATGAGGGATACCGATATTAGAACATTGGAAGAAAAAAAATCAATCAAGCGTTTTGCGCTCGGGCATATTTGGGTTCCAGAAAAACAACAATTCATGAGAGCAGATTCTTTTCCTTCATCCAACTATACCATTTGGCTGGGCAATAGAAAAGGTCCGGGAAGAATAAGTTCAACAGCACAAGATTTATTAAAATGGGATCAGGCATTGTACACACAACAATTGGTGAAGCAATCTACTTTAGACGAAGCATTTACCCCTGCAGAATTAACCGATGGAAAAATATCGAACTACGGTTTTGGTTGGGATATAAAAATTGATGCAGAAGGAAATAAATATGTTTCTCACAATGGTGATAACCCAGGATACAAAACACAAATCGTTCGATTTCTCCAATCTAAAAAAACATTGATTGTGTTGTGCAATAATGCAATTGCCAATTTTGCAACAATGATTAAGCAATTAGAAAATGTAATGATTTATTAAATTTTCCCATTCTTAATTTCCTCCACCACTCCAGGATCTAATAAGGTAGATGTATCGCCTAGGTTTTCGGTTTCGCCTTCTGCAATTTTGCGCAAAATTCGACGCATAATTTTACCGCTTCTCGTTTTTGGCAGTCCACTTACAAATTGAATTTTATCGGGCTTTGCAATTGCTCCAATCATTCTGGTAACTGTTTGTAAAATATCTCTACGAACCACATCACCCGTGCCATGAGTATCTTCAGCATGTGAACCCTGATAAATTACGAACGCATAAATTCCTTGCCCTTTTACATCATGCGGATAACCCACTACTGCACTCTCCACAACACCTGCATGCATATTCAATGCATTCTCCACTTCTGCAGTACCAATTCTATGTCCGCTTACATTCAACACATCATCTACTCTACCGGTAATTCTATAATTACCATCCTTATCTCTTAATGCACCATCACCAGTAAAATATAAATCTTTGTAGGTTGCAAAATAATTGCTTCTACATCTTTCATGATCGCCATAAGTAGTTCTTAAAATGCCGGGCCATGGTGCTTTAATGCACAAATTTCCTGATACTGTTTCTCCATCTTCTCCAACAACTTCTTTGCCATTTTCATCCACCAAAACCATTTGCACTCCTGGCATTGGCAATGTTGCCCAGCTTGG
>JAYTXG010000414.1:0-5551 GCA_043743375.1 Sphingobacteriia bacterium | reverse complement strand
TGATTATTAAAGTCTTTGTATCTACCCAATATTCCTGTTCCTGAAGCATCAAATTTTTGATCACGATACCATACATAGTTATCATTAGACGGATCATTTAATGTTTTTTGATATATAGGTGAAGAACTACCAAAATTATTTAAGAGTCGTTGAATTACATACCCTTTTTTTCTTCTTTCTCCATCATCATCAAGACCATCAAATCCTACATCTTGGTATGGCCTGTCATTTGGATCATTACTAAAAGCTTGTGTTATTTGAATTGGGTTTACAGGAGTTTTGCCCCAAGTGTTACTACTATCAACAGCAGCAGGAACTGTAGGAGTATTCATTCCATTTTCATAAAATCGCTTTCCATCTTTTAAAATATCCTCACTAATATTTCCAAAATTTAATAAAAGTTTTCCTCCTTTACTTGAAGGATTCATAATGAATGGATTTTGCAACCAAAATTCAACAAATTCTATATTGTTGGTTTCAAAATCTGTTTGATCAATAGCTCGCATTATTCCTCCCCAACGAGAAGCGGGATTACTTAGTTTTCCTGATGCGTTTATTTGACTAGGAGCAGATTCGAAATTGTAAGGACCTTTATCGGTAGGATAATAAGCTAAATCGAAAGTAGCTGCTTGTACATCTGTAATATTGGTTGTTCGTTGAGGAAATAATTCATTGGTAAATACCTGTCGAACTCTAGGATCACTTAGCTCTGCAAGATTTCTACGTAAGGGATTATTCGGACTATTTTTGTCTTGTAAATTGGGTTCTATATTATACCACGCTATTTTGGCCCTATTCTTATTATAATCTATACTATCAGTTAAAGTAGATTCTAGAAATTTCGGATTCCCTTGAGGTGTAGAAGCCATGGCCCAAGAAACAAATGGAAATCTTAAATCTATGGTAGCCCTTGTGCCTTCAAAATCATCAATGAAAATTAAGCCCCTATCTCCAACACCAATTTGTGGAGGATGACCCGGTTGTAAATAAGCAGCTTCTCCATAAGCATTAATAGAAGATTTTGCTTTAGAATTATAAAAAGGCAAACGATTTAATAGTCTTGATAAACCAGGTAATTCAGAACGATAATTAAAATCGATACCATACATCGTATTTTTTATTGGGTCATCACCATATCCCATTTTTGTAAAAAACGGACGTTCAGCTAATTTCACCAACCCAGTTCCAATACTTAATTTTTTATTAACTATATAATCAAATCTTAATCCTGTAAAACTCCTTTGCTGAACTCCAAATCCGATATTGTTTTCAAAAGAAACTTTTACAGGAACATTTGAACTTAAAATACCCTGATTAATAATTTTTACAGTACCTAAATTATAATCAACAATAAAGTCACTCCCTTCACGAAGAATTTGTCCGCCTGCTGCCACTGAAACCGAACCTTGTGGAATATTGAAAGTATTTAGGTAAATTTCTGATCCTCCACCACTTCCTTTTACTTGCCCTTGCATAATAAATCTATTCAAGTTGGCATACGTTTGAGCAATTGCTTTTATGGAATCATACAATTGATAATAAACATATTTGCGTTTTGTAGATGTAGGTAATCCTGAAAAAGCAAGTGTATCTAAATCTTTACCAAATGGCTCTAACACAGGAAAAACTATCCGCCCCATTTGTGGTAAAACAGTAAAGCCTTCAATATAATCGAATACACCATCTGGTTGTGGATCATTTCGATTATTCAATCGATCTAAATTCAAAATACGCAATAGTGGTTGTCCTTCTACTGCTTTTGCTGTTTCTGGTAAAAATCTTTTTAACCCACCGCTCGGCTCTTCGTATAAAATATTCAATTTAAAATCTTCTCTTTGAATTCCTCCAAATAGGTCTAATGAATATACATTCTTCATCATCAATCCCCAAATAGGCAATTCTACTCTTTGTGATGTTGCTTTTAATAATTTTAAGAATAATACTTTCTGTACTCCTTGATTTGAGTCGAGTGCTATATCTTGTGAAAACTCACCAACCTGAAAAACTCTTCCGTTATAAGTATATTGATAAGCAACACCCAATACTTCATCGGCTTGCAATTGTGTATTAATGGAAATAAATCCTACTTGAGGATTAAAGAAGTACTCATTACTAGTTAATTTTCTTGCAAAAGTTTTTTCAAAATCATCAACTGGGCGAAGGCCTTTACTTAACAATAATCCATTTACAAGTGCAGGGTTTCTTGCATTTGGATTACTAACCAAAGAACTAAATAAATTATTTGCACCATTGGCAGGTAATGGATTTGAAGTAAGAGATTGTATTGAAGGGTTATAAGGCTTAGCCTCCCCTAAATCCATCAAACCAACAATATCACGAGCATCAGTTGTAGCGCCTGTTCTATTGGTAACCCATACTTCAATCCTTTGCAACTGTACTTGAGAATTTACTATTGGTAAATTCTTCATGGTTTTATTGAAATTGGCTCTAAAATAGTTGCCTAATAAAAAGTGCCTATTTTCTTCATACTCATCTAATTTTTTTTGAAATGTTTGAGTAGATGATCCTCCTTGTAAAGCAACTGTTTGGCGCGAAGAACGTTGATTGGCTAAAGCAGCTGTAACAAATAATTTTCCGAATTGGAGTTGGGTTTTTATTCCAAATAAATTTTGTGCACTAGGTATTAATGTGCCTCTAGACTGATAAGAAATATTTCCAGCTTCAATACTTTTTATAATCTCATCATCTTTACCTTTATAATCGAGTTTTAACTGATTATCAAAGCCTAAATTAGATAAGGTATTGTAACTGATGGGAAATTTTAATTTATCGCCAATAGTAGCATTTAAATTAAGGTTGGCATTCATATCAAAATCAAAGCCACCGTTTTTACGTGCTCTTTCAGGTAGAGTTGGATTCTTAATATTCTGGCCCTGATATCCTGCTAAAATGTTTACTTCGCCGCTTGGCCGAATATCTACTTTTAAATTACTCCCACTTAGGCCAAAAATACGATCAAATAAATTATTTGAAACCCTTATTGGAGGCCTAGCTACTTTTTTATTAAGTTGAGTTAATGCATCAGCTCTTTTTTTAAAATAGTCGGTTTCAGCTTTTCTACTTTCTATTTTTCGATACTCATCAAAACTTAAAATAGTTGGTTTTCTATAATTGATAGACCCAATTTTTTCTTTGATAAAATATGACTTTGTTTTAGGATCATACTCAATTGATTTTTTAATCAATAAAGTATCGTGCAAGTCAAATGGGTTGTTACTAGAATTTGAATATGGATCACCCCTTCTATCCTTGATTGGAAAACGCAAAGTATCGATCTGTTGTGCAAATAAATTTGCACAGAGCAGTAGAAGAAATAGTGTTGGTAAAAAATTTCGGGGTTTCTTCAAAAAAACGGTCCGCTTGGTTAGGTAGAACTCTATGCGATTGCTTATAAATTTTTAAGTGCTTGTTTAATGATGTCTTCCAGTGAAGTATTTTCTGGCTGAGTTTGCAGAATTTTTTTAACCGCCTGCTCTGCCATAACCCTTCCAATACCCAATGAAATTAATGCATTTATGGCATCTACATCGTTTTGAGGCTGATTAAATCCAGATATACCAACTTCAAGTGATTGTTTAGATAGTTTATCCCTTAATTCTACTATTAATCTTTCAGCAGATTTTTTGCCAATTCCTTTAATCCCTTCTAATTGTTTGGTATTTCCTTGAACTATTGCTCTTGTAATTTCTTCTGGTTTCATGCCAGAGAGCATCATTCGGGCAGTAGAGGCACCAACACCAGAAACACTAATCAATTGCAGGAATAATTCTTTTTCTACTAAGTCAGCAAATCCAAAAAGGGTTTGAGCATTTTCTGTAATGTGCAAATAAGTAAATAGTTGCCCGTTGTCTTTATTACTAATGGCAGAATAGGTATTGAGACTAATATGCAGGTCATAGCCTACTCCATTAACATCTACAACAATTCTGGCGGGGGTTTTAATCGCAAAACTACCTCTTACAAATGCTATCATACAATGTAAAATTAACCAAAAACCGCCATTGAGGTGTATCTTTAAAAAAAATTGTATCAAGTAACTAACAAGAAATATGCAAAAAATAAGCGCTGCTATAACCGCCGTTGGAGGATATGTACCTGAAACTAAGCTAACTAATTTTGACCTCGAAAAAATGGTGGATACCAATGATGAATGGATCAAGTCTCGAACTGGTATTGAAGAAAGAAGAATTTTAAAGGAAGTTGGAAAAGGTAGTAGTGATATGGCTGTACCAGCAATTTTAGAAATTCTTAGAAAAAAAAACATGGATGCCACAGAAATTGATTGTATTATTTGCGCAACAGTTACACCAGATATGGTATTTCCTGCAACCGCTAACATAATTGCCGATAAAATTGGGGCTACCAATGCATGGGGATATGATTTGAGTGCAGCTTGCAGCGGTTTCTTATTTGCCCTTTCCACTGGAGCTATGTACATTGAAAGTGGGAGATATAAAAAAGTAATTGTTGTTGGTGTTGATAAAATGAGCGCCATTATTGATTATACCGATCGTGCTACTTGCATCATTTTTGGAGATGGAGCAGGTGCTGTTTTATTAGAATCTTCTACCGATGAAAATGGAGTAAAAGACAGTATTTTGAGAAGTGATGGAAGTGGTAAACAATACCTCCACATGAAAGCAGGTGGATCTGTTAGTCCCGCTACTGTTGAAACGGTTCTTGCTAGAGAACATTATGCTTATCAAGAGGGGCAAGCAGTTTTTAAATTTGCAGTAAAAGGAATGGCCGATGTAAGTGCCGAATTACTAGAAAGAAATAATTTAACTGGAGATGATATTGCTTGGCTTGTTCCACATCAAGCTAATTTGAGAATTATTGATGCAACTGCAAATAGAATGGGAATACCCAAAGAAAAAGTAATGATCAACATTCAAAAATATGGTAATACTACTGCTGCAACTATACCGTTGTGCTTATGGGATTGGGAAAGTCAATTAAAGAAAGGCGACAATATTGTTTTAGCAGCATTTGGAGGAGGGTTTACTTGGGGAGCCACTTTAGTAAAATGGGCATATTAGCGTTATGAATTATGAGTTATGAATTATAAATTATAAATTTTGAATTATGAGTAGTCAACACAAGTATACAGGAATTGGATCAACTGCCATTCATGCTTCTGGTCATGATAATCCAAACCATGCACATTTAACTCCTATATATGCTAGTTCAACCTTTACTTTTGATTCTGCAATGGAAGGCAGTGAAAGGTTTGCAGGTAAAGACAAAACAAAAATTTATAGCCGATGGGGTAACCCTAGTTTTACAACTGCAGAAGAAACAATTGCAGCATTAGAAACATTTGGATTAAATGATGAAAATGGAAATCCATTAAAAGTAAAAGCATTGTTACATTCAAGCGGACAAGCAGCATTAACAACTTTATTTTTGGGAACACTCAAAACTGGTGATGCAGTTTTATCGCATCATGCTTTGTATGGAGGAACTCATGAATTATTATTAAAAGTATTAGAAGGAACTGGAATTAATACAACGTTAATTAATTTTGATA
>JAYTXG010000413.1:0-2634 GCA_043743375.1 Sphingobacteriia bacterium | reverse complement strand
AAAGTGCAATTTTTTAAAAGGTTGTTTCAATTTAAACAAGCATCTGCATTTGAGAAGCAGTTGAATGATATGCTGGGAATTTCTCCTAGCAATATTCAGTTGTATCGTAGCGCACTTTCTCACCGTTCAGTAAAAGATAATCCTGATGAAAATAATGAGCGACTAGAATTTTTAGGTGATGCAATATTAAGTGCAATTGTAGCCGATTACTTGTTTAAAAGATATCCGTACAAAGGCGAAGGATTTTTAACGGAGATGCGCAGTAAAATGGTAAATCGTCAACAGCTTAATGATGTTGCCGTAAAAATGGGACTCCGTAAACTTACTTTTTATAACAAATTTGATAATGCTTTAAAAGGAAGTCAAATTTTTGGTAACACCCTAGAAGCATTGATAGGAGCTATTTATCTGGATAAGGGGTATTTAAAAACTAAGAATTGGATTCTCAAACAAATAATCATTCCACATTCGTATGTAGAAGATTTAGAGTTGATAGATATCAACCTAAAAAATAAATTAATTGGATGGGCTAATAAAAATGGAAAGACAATTACATTCGATTTAGCAGAAGAAAAATTAGAAGGTAATAGAAGAATTTTTACCATGAATGCAGTGCTTGATGGAGAAGTTTTTGCACAAGGAAAAGGTGGAAATAAAAAAGATGCATCTCAAGTTGCCGCACAAGTTGCTGTTGAGAAATTAGGATTGTAATTTTAATCAGAACTGTCGCCCTAAGCTTGTAAAAGGGGGTCAATGCCGTTATTCCCTAATCCCCAATCTCCTGACAAAGTTCAATCAACACTCCATTGGTTCCTTTTGGATGCAAAAAACAAACCAATTTATTATCGGACCCTTTTTTAGGAGTTTCATTTAATAGGGTAAACCCTTCCTCCACCAAACGCTTCATTTCTGCATAAATATCTGCTACATCAAAAGCAATATGGTGCATCCCTTCTCCTTTTTTTGCCAAGTATTTAGCAATAACCCCATCCTCTGCTGTACTTGCTACCAACTCAATTTTTGTGTCCCCTTTTTTAAAAAAAGCGGTGGATACATTTTCAGAAGTCACTTCCTCTAATTTGTAACAGGGTGTGTTGAGCAATTTTTCGAATAATTGGATGGATGCCGATAAGTCTTTCACTGCTATTCCTATATGTTCAATCTTTAGCATTATAAATTATTTATATATTTTATTTCGATTTGAGGAAAAACAACCTATCTTATCATGTACACTCAAAAATATAGAACCTATTCCATTACTTTTGTGTTTATAGACAAAACAAGCAATTCTTTATGTTGAAGTTACCCATTTACTTAGATAATAACTCTACTACTCCAATGGATCCAAGAGTATTGGAAGCAATGATCCCATACTTTACAGAGCATTTTGGCAATGCGGCTAGCAGAAACCACCCTTTTGGTTGGGAAGCTGAGGAAGCAGTTGATTATTCTCGCGAGCAAGTAGCAAAATTAATAGGTGCTGATCCTAAAGAAATCATTTTTACTTCTGGTGCAACTGAAGGCGATAATTTGGGTATTAAAGGCGTATTTGAAATGTATGCTAGTAAAGGTAATCACATTATCACCTGCACTACAGAGCACAAAGCCGTGTTAGATACTTGTAAGCATATTGAGCGTTCTGGTGGCGAAGTAACTTATTTAGAAGTAAAGGCAGATGGCTTAGTTGATTTAAAAGAATTGGAAGCGGCTATTAAGCCTACTACTATTTTAATTGCTATCATGTATGCTAATAATGAAATTGGGGTAATTCAACCAGTTCATGAAATCAGTGCATTGGCAAAAAAGAATGGTATTTTATTTTTCTCTGACGCAGTTCAAGCTGTAGGAAAAATTCCAGTAGATGTAAATAAAGACGGCATAGACATAATGGCTTTTACTGCGCATAAAATGTATGGTCCGAAAGGAATTGGTGCATTGTATGTTCGTCGTAAAAACCCTCGTGTAAAAGTTACCGCACAAATGGATGGAGGCGGACATGAGCGTGGAATGAGAAGTGGTACACTTAACGTTCCTGGTATTGTTGGATTTGGTAAAGCTTGCGAATTAGCTCGTTTAGAAATGGCTGATGATGCAGCACGCCTAAGTAAATTACGTGATAAGTTAGAAAATGGTCTTGTTCAATTAGAAGAAACTTATGTAAACGGAAACAGAGAACATCGCTTGCCACATGTTACCAATATTTCTTTTAAATATGTAGAAGGAGAAGGTTTGTTGATGGGCTTTAATAAAAATATTGCATTATCCTCGGGCTCTGCATGTACTTCAGCATCATTAGAACCTAGTTACGTTTTAAAAGCACTAGGCTTAGGTGATGATTTAGCACATAGCTCTCTGCGTTTTGGATTAGGTCGCTTTACAACTGAAGATCAAATCGACTATACTATAAAAGCAGTGAGTGATACAGTGTTGAAATTAAGAGACATGAGTCCGTTGTGGGAAATGTTTAAGGAAGGAGTGGATATAGATAAAATAGAATGGGCGCATCATTAAAATTCATAACTCATAACTCATAACTCATAACTCATAATTCATAACTCATAATTCATAACTCAAATGGCATATTCAGAAAAAGTAATCGATCACTACAGTAATCCTAAGAATGTAGGAACGCTC
>JAYTXG010000412.1:0-2531 GCA_043743375.1 Sphingobacteriia bacterium | reverse complement strand
GGCGAAAACATTTTTCCTTCCACTTTTTGAAAAGAGAAGATGGGCAGCAATGCAGCAATGATAATAAGTTTTGAAAAGAATATGGCTTTGCCCAGTTCGCCACCTGTATTTTTTATTATGCCGAGTTTGGAGAGTTTATTGAATCGCTCCATTCCCACCTGGTGAGCCTTATGGTCAAATACAACAAAAATTCCCTCTACCATCACCACCGCTCCATCTATGATAATACCAAAGTCTATCGCCCCCATCGACAGTAAGTTTGCACTCATTCCTTTTAAGGTTAAACAAATAAAGGCAAAGAGCAATGCTAAAGGTATAACAATGGCAACGGTAACGGTAGTACGCCAATCGGCCATAAACAGAAATACAATTACTGTTACAAAAATAATTCCCTCCAGCATATTGTGCAATACAGTGGTAGTAGCAAAATTAATGAGGTCGTTGCGGTTGTAAAAGTTATTGATTTTTACACCGGCAGGCAATACTTTTTCGTTGAGATGATCAATTTTGGCCTGCACTTTTTTTATTACTTCGCTGGGGTTTTCGCCTTTACGCATTACAATGATGCCTTCCACTACATCATTCTGCATATCCCTTCCTACCTGTCCTAACCTTGGAAGAGCAGATACGCTAACCTCTGCCACTTCTTTTACCAAAATGGGGATGCCATTGATATTGGTTACAATGATATTTCCAATCTCTTCTTCATTGTTCAGCAATCCAATACCCCTTACCACATAAGCCTGCGAATTGTCCACTATCACATCGCCGCCCACATTGATATTACTTTTGGACGCCGCTGTATATACGTCAAGCGGCGTAATATTATAAGAAGCTAATTTTAGAGGGTTTACTTTTATTTCAAAAGTTTTAACTTCTCCACCAAAACTTACTACATCGCCAACGCCTGGCACACCAAGCAGTTGCCGCTGTATCACCCAGTCTTGCAGGGTTTTTAAGTCTTTTGCAGTTTTGGTATTGCTGGTTAATGTGTACCTGAAAATTTCACCGGTCGGGCCGGTAGGTGGCTGTACATCAGGGTCTGTATTGTCAGGCAAGTCCACACCTTTCAGCATATTATTTACCTGCTGCCTTGCAAAGGGGTCCTCCACGTCGTCTTCAAAAATTATTTTCACAACAGATAAACCAAACACTGTGGTGGAACGCACAGAGGTTTTTTTCTGCACCGGGTTCATGGCAACTTCGATGGGGATGGTTACAAATTTTTCTACTTCCTCTGCACTGCGGCCAGCCCATTGGGTGATGATGGTGATTTGTGTATTGGTAACATCAGGGAATGCTTCGATAGGTATATTTTTATACGCAATTCCTCCCAAGATGATTAAAACGAAAGTTGCAAAAAATATAAAGAGCCTGTTCTTTAATGAAAAGGCAATTACGTTTTTAATTATTTTAAACATGCCTTTTTTATTTAGAGTTTAATGCCTGGTAAAGAAATACCTGGCTGTTGGTTACAACCAGTTCGCCAGCGGAAAGGCCGGATATAAAAGCTTTATTACCAATTCGTTTCATTAAATTAATTTCCCTTACATCAAGTTTATCGCCTGTTTTTACCACAACATAATTTTTACTATTGTCCATTACAATAGCCTGTGATAGAATAGTAAGTGATTGGCCTGAAGCCTTTGAGCTAACCTGTATAGTAGCAAACATTTCAGGTTTTAATTCTTTGTTAGGATTACTCATGCTAATACGCACTGGCATAGTGCGTGTGGCAGGGTCAAGTGCATTGTATATTTTATCAATTTTTCCTACATAATCTTTTTCAGGATTTGCGAGTGTGTTTACTTTAACTATATCACCCAAGTGAATGTGGTTCATATCCGATTCATACACATTGGCCATTATCCATACATTTGATAAGTCGGCGATGGCAAATAAATCAGTATTGTTATCGGCACGGACCTGCGAATTGTTGGTGATATTTTTTTCGATGACATAACCACTCAACGGGGCTGTAACGAGATAAGTGGAATGGCTGCCTCCTGTAATGGAAGCCACCTGTTTGGCCCTGTTTAATTCAGATAAGGCTTTATTATAAGTAATTTTTGCATTAATAAAATCCTGTTCTGTAGCCAGTTTGCTGTTGTACAAATCTTTAGTGGTTTCCATACTTTTTTTAGCCATCTCCACATTTGATTCTGCCAACGACATGTCGTTTGTCATTCCCGCCACTTCACTACTTTTTAATACTGCCAGGGTTTGGCCTTTATGCACATAGTCGCCAAGTACTACCGATACGGATTCTATTTTTCCGCTTACCAGTGCATATACTTTTGCCTGAAGGCTTTCGTTGGGCTGTATTTTGCCATTCAGCTTTATTATATCGCCATCACTTTCTAAAACAACAGGAGCAGTTTGCACATTCTTAATAATGCTGTCAGGAACAGGATTATTATCCTTAACAGGTTCTGCCTGGTGATTACTGCAGGATGCGAAAAAAGCAGCACATACAAAAGGCAAAAAAATATGTATTCGTTTCATTTTATTTTAAGTAATTAATTATTAAT
>JAYTXG010000411.1:0-3421 GCA_043743375.1 Sphingobacteriia bacterium | reverse complement strand
GAAAAACATTTTCGTCAACAACTTATTCGTGGAGATGTACATGACGAAGGGGCTTCCTTATTTGGTGGAGTTGCAGGCCATGCTGGTTTATTTAGCAATGCTTATGATCTTGCTCAATTGTATCAAATGCTATTAAATGGTGGAGCTTTAAATGGTGCATCCTATTTAAAAAAAGAAACAGTTGACTTATTTACTGGGTACAACAGTGAAGTAAGCAGGAGGGGTTTGGGATTTGATAAACCAGAAAAAGACAATGCTACAAGAAAAGAACCATATCCTTCAAAATCGGCTTCAACAAGTACATTTGGACATACTGGCTATACTGGCACTTCTGTTTGGGTTGATCCTGAAAAGCAATTGATTTATATATTTTTATCAAATAGGGTTACACCAACCCGAAATAACAATAAAATAAGTCAGTTAAATGTTCGTCCAAATATACAGGAAGCCATTTATCAGGCAATATTGTAGGCATATCCTTAAATAGTTGAATTAGTTACTTGTTAAATTAACTTCATTGTAATTATTAAAATTATGAAAACAAGTATACAGTATTTATTAATGCTGGTTTTGTTAGCCAGTCTATTAGTTTCTTGTAAAAATAACACCCCAAAAGAAGCCCGTCTTATACCTAAAGAAGCATTAGCAGTTTTAACACTAGACGCTTATTCGTTAAAAGACAAGTTAAAAGAAGATGGGATTACGATTGACACAATGCTGAGCAAAATCTTTGAAAAAGATAAAACAGGAGATAAAGATCGAAAAATAATAGAGAACTTAAGAGCAAATGCTGGGATTAACTGGAGAGAAAAAATTCATTTTTTTATAGTTAAAAAGAAGGCTGCTGATAATAGTGATATTACAATAATAAATGTGCTTGCAAGTATTTCAGATTCAAGCAAATTATCATCATTTATAAAGTTGAGCGATTATTCAAGTAATAAAAATATACACAAAGAAAAAAAATTTAGTTATTTAAATAATAAAAACAATAGGCTACTTGCTTGGGATAAAGAACATATTATAGCCATGTTCTACAATCATGCTGTAAAGCCTTACTACGATACTGTTAAAATGAAATTCATTATTCCTGAAAAGGAAAATAGTACTAAGGAAATACTTGCAGAAGCAACAAAATTATTTACTCAATCAGAAGCTGAATCAATTGTTTCAGTAAAGGGATTCAGTGAAATGTTTGAAACAAAAGCAGAAGGATATGTTTTTAGCAGTTCTAACAATTTATTAGCAAATTTTACTGGCATGCCGTTTCAATTGCCTAAGTTAGAAGAATTAGTAAACGATAATTATTTAGCGGCAACTTTATCATTTGAGAATGGAAAAATTGTGGCAAAATCTACCGTTTTTACCAATCCAATGCTTAGTGGAATTTTAGCTAAATATGCAGGACCAACAGTTAATCTTTCTTTATTAGAAAATTATCCTTCACAAAATATTAATGCAATAATGATGGCCTCTTTTAATCCATCAATTTTTGAGGGAACACTCAAGCAATTGGAAGTAGAAGGCTTGTTAAATGGTTTTTTAAAGAAGTCGGGAATTAGCAATGGTGATTTCTATGGTGCACTAAAAGGAGATATTGCAGTTGTTGTATCTGATCTTGGATTTAATGCAAATGATCCACAAAAAAGAATAGGAAAAATGATCATCAATATACCTATTGGCAAAAAAGAGAATTTTAAAAAACTGATGGATAAGGCAGTTGAAATGGGTACAGTTCAAAAAAAGGGAGATGAATATAGAGGTGGTGATTTAATAAAAACAATGGGGTTATTTATGGTTTCAAATAATCAAAACTTTATAATAGCTAGCGATTCAAGTATTTATACAGAATATATTATTAAAACTAAAAAGGTGGTAATAAATCAGGATGCTTTAGATTATTTTAAAGGGAAATCAACTATTATTTATATTGATATTGCAAACACACTCAACAGTTTTATAAAAGATTCCACCAATAGTTTTTACAATTCAATTATTACGGCCAAGAACACTGTTAAAGATGTAATAGGTAGTTCAGATAATTATTCTTCTGGATCGATAAAATCAGTTGTAGAACTAAGGATGCAAAACGAAAAGCAAAATAGCTTGGTTACATTAGTAAGCTTATTTACCAATATTGCAGTAGATGTTCGCCAACAAGCAAAAAGAGATAAAGAACTAGAGGAGAAGATGTTAACTTCTGGAATACCTGCTGTTATTAGGGCAAATTAATGACAATGTTGTGTGGCATTAGAAATGATTATGATGGAGCATACTATTGGATGGAGTTAACATCAAAACTGTTTCGATTGATGAATTAGCTAAGTTACGTCAACCAAAAATGAGTGTTGCAGAAGGCATACTACGAGTCCGATAAAAACAGATTTAGTAAGTACAGGAAGGTGATAGATACTGTTGCTTAGATTGCTGGTATAACTATTTACTACTATTGGCATTTGCACTACTAGTTTTTACTTTATTTATACAAATTACGATAGCTTCTTGTAAGCAAGAGATACTACGGTTAATTATTTTAGGCACTTCTCCCATTCAGTTGAGTAATTTTTTAAATCAAGCGATTTTTCCGTTTTGCAATATTTATTACAAAAAATGCATGAAGTTCAACATATTTATATAGATGGATTAATTCCTGTTTATATAGTGGGTGTAGTTGGAATATTATTATTATCTATTTGGTGGGTAAATAAGCGAGGCATTCAGCAATATATTTATCGATAAAAGTACCTGATGCAGTTTTTTGATTGATTATAGCTCCGTGTTTTTCACCGTATTTTTTGTAGTGATTTACACATACAATTGATATACATATACTTATACATAAGTTTATATTAAATCTAATTCTTAAAAAAAAATATTTACACGCTATTGATGTAATTTAGATTTAACACAATTTTGAAAGTAACCAATAAACAAATATATATGAGAAAGTCTCTTAATTTCCAATTTGTTGCGGCAGGTTTAATTGCAGCAACCTTTACATTATTATCTTGCCAAAAGGATCAGGGAAATCCTGACAATTTAGAAACTGGCGCAAAAGATGAAGCTAAAATATCGTCCCAAGCAGTTAATGGCGCGAATATTAGGGGATTAATTTCAAAAGAAGCCGCAGAACGTATGGGCCAAAATTTTAATCAAACTTACAAAAGTACTAACAGTACCGAATATGTAGCTTTTTCAGTAGTAGATATGAGCAACTATTTACAACAGTTGAAAGACAAATATAAATCAGACAGTGTTTATGTGAGTTTTGGAGTATACGACGAAAAAACCGCTGTTAACATACAAGACATAGGCAGAACTACTGTGTTTTTCATGGGTAAAAATAATAACAAAACTTCTGGTAATATTAGAAGTCAGGATGCATTAGACGATGGGTCTTCTAATTATTTTAATCATGGTA
>JAYTXG010000410.1:0-1501 GCA_043743375.1 Sphingobacteriia bacterium | reverse complement strand
CCTACATTCAGCAAGTTCATTTTTATTTGCATGCTAATTACATCCATTGCTGGGCAACCACTGTATGTTGGGGTGATAGTAATTATTAAATTTTCAGGATCTTGAACAAATTCTACATTTCTAATAACACCTAAATCAACCACAGAAAGTACTGGAACTTCCGGATCCATTACTGTAGAGAGTACTTCCCAAATATGGTTGATAGATTTTACCATTCGCTATTTGGGTAAGCTCTTTGAATGTATTGCATCTCAGCTAAAATATATCCTAAGTGTTCGGTATGATTTCCAGATATTCCACCTTGTTGATTCCATGTTTTTTCGGGAATTTGTAAACCTGCTTCTGCAAACACATCACTAATTTTTTCTTCCCAATTATTTTTTATTTCAATTGAAATATCTAAAAAAAGTTCACCTATATAAGGCCAAATAGAATAGATAGCACTAATTATTCTTTCTTTACTTTCTTCTGTTCCATCACCCAATCTTATTACCCAATCTCCACTCCATCTAACATGATAAGTAACTTCTTTCAACGATTTTTCTGCAACAGCAGCAATTGTTGCATCATTGTGTTGCAATAGTTGTTGGTATAAAAAATATTGATAAGTGCTAAATAAAAAGATGCGCAATGTTGTATGCGCCCAATCTCCATTGGGTAATTCTGTAATTAAAAAGTTTTTAAAATCTGTTACATCTCTTAAATATGCAAGGTTATCTTCTGTTGCAGGAATTGAAAATGCAGTATTATCTGAAGGATTTTCGTTGATTAATTTTGCAGCATGCTGATAAAAATTTCTAGCTTGACCAATATAGTCGAGCGCAATATTAGATATGGCAATATCTTGTTCCAAAATCGGTCCATGTCCGCACCATTCGCTACATCGGTGTCCGATGATAAGCGCATTGTCTGCAAGATGCAATATGAAGGAGATGTTATTAGTCATTTACTGATTGGGTTCGGTTTAAAAACTCTTATCTCATAATTCCTCTACATATACTTTACTTCTTCGGGTAAATCATAAAATGTTGGATGTCGATATGCTTTATCATTTGATGGATCATACAATGATTCAGATTCAGATGGGCTACTAGCATGAATACTTTTACTTTCAACAGCCCAAATGCTTACGCCTTCCATTCTTCTAGTATAAACATCACGTGCATTTTCAATTGCCATTGCTGCATCAACAGCATGTAAACTTCCAACATGCTTGTGATCGAGCCCCTGCTTACTTCTAATAAATATTTCCCACAATGGCCATTCACTTGATGAATTACTAGTAGATGAAATATCGGCGGCACCGGTTTTGGCTTCGCCGTAATCGCCATAATAATATTTGGTTATGTAATATGACATGTTAAGAATTATGAGTTATGAGATATGAATTATGAGTTATTAGTTAAGCAGCTTTGCTTTTTATTTTTTTCTTTTCTGCATAAGCAGTTGCTGCAGCTCTTACCCATTCGCCATCTGCCCAAGCTTTTTTTCTTGTATCTAA
>JAYTXG010000409.1:0-2172 GCA_043743375.1 Sphingobacteriia bacterium | reverse complement strand
GGGATATAATTTGCAGTATCCTTAATGCTAAACACATAACTATCTTTCATTCCCAATGGAGTGAAAACACTGTCTTTCATGTATTTCGGGTAAGATAGTCCAGTTATTTTTTCAATAATCAATGCTAGAATTGCATAGTTTGTGTTAGAATAGCTGTAACGCCTATCTGGCTTAGATTCCAATGCCGGCCTAAGTTCTACTAAATACCTTAAAACATCATAATTGTTGCTCATGCCAGTTTCCGAAATTGGATCTTTTATAAACACAGTATATTTTATCCACTTACCTCTTTTATTTTTTTTACGAGTTATATAAGAACGATTGCCAGCCATAAAATGATCATATTTTGGCAGCCCACTTCTATGAGAAAGTAAATTTTTGATAGTAATACTGTATGGAAATGCGTTTAAGTATTTCGAAACCTGGTCATCTAAAGCTAATTTTTCTTGCTCCAGCAACCTTAGAATAGTCATTGCAGTAAATGTTTTAGAAATAGAAGCCAAATGAAAAGTAGAGGAAGCAGTAATGGGTTCTTTTGTTTTTAGATTGATGAGCCCCCGATAATCTTCAAAAACTATTTCTCCATTTTTAGCCAATAATATAGCACCGTTAAACCCAGTTTTAACTAATTGCTTTTCATACATTGGAGCAATTAAATTGGCGTAATATTCTTTTTTTTTATTAGAAACAGCAGAAAAATGCACTATTTCGTTAGATTTAGTAGTTGTATTCTTTAAATCTGGAGGGTTTGATCCACTACAGGCCACTAATAAAAAGGAAAGTACAGGGATAATCATCTTTTGGAGCATTAGGACTACGTTGATACGAAAACGTAAATATAACTTCGATTATTCATTAGTCAACTTAAGTGGAAAACTATCCAACTGATGTGAAAACAATAAACATTTATTTTGCAGGTATGATTACTAATGCAACCACTAGCTATCCTAAAGAGCGAATCAAGATCCTTTTTTTAGAAAACATCAGTGATAAGGCTGTTCAACATTTCAAACAGAATGGATATACCAACGTAAAAAAAATAACTGGATCATTGAGTGAAGAAGAACTCATAAAGGCAGTAAAAGATGTTCATTTAATTGGCATTAGATCAAAAACATTGATCACTAAAAAAGTATTGGATGCTGCTCCAAAATTACAAGCAATTGGTTGTTTTTGTATTGGCGTAAATCAGGTTGATTTAAAAGCAGCAACTAATGCTGGAGTTGTAGTATTTAATGCCCCATATAGTAATACAAGAAGTGTTGCTGAATTAGTAATAGGAGCTAGTATTATTTTAATAAGAAGAATTCTCGATAAAAACAAAGCGGCTCATGAAGGTATTTGGTTAAAAGAAGCAAAAGGAAGTTTTGAATTAAGAGGAAAATCTTTAGGAATTATTGGTTACGGAAATATTGGTTCTCAAGTGAGTGTATTAGCAGAATCTATTGGCATGAAAGTATTGTTTTATGATACCGAAACAAAACTACCATTGGGTAATGCTAGCTCTGCTAAAAACATAAAAGAGTTATTGGCGTTATCGGATATAGTTACATTACATGTTCCTGAAACAACACAAACAAAAAACTTAATTAATAAGACTACCATAAAACAAATGAAACATGGTGCCATTTTAATCAACTATGCTAGAGGTGAAGTAGTAGATTTAAAAGCATTAGCATTTGCATTAACAGAAGAACAATTAAGCGGTGCAGCAATAGATGTATTTCCTGTAGAACCAGAAAAAAATGGAGATGCTTTTGTGTCTCCATTGCAAGGATTAAAAAATGTATTACTTAGTCCACATATTGGAGGATCTACCGAAGAAGCACAACAAAATATTGGTGAAGACGTAAGCATTAAATTATTTCAATTCCTAGAAAGAGGCATCACCAACGGTTCTCATTCTATTCCTGCAATTGGATTACCACCAATAGATGGCGCACACAGATTATTGCATACTCATCATAATGTGCCTGGTGTGTTAAGCGCTATTAATACTGTTCTTTCAAAAAATAATATCAATATAGTGGGACAATATTTAAAAACCAACGAAGATATTGGCTATGTTGTTTTAGACGTTGATAAAAAATTATCGAAGCAAGCGCTCGAATTATTAAGAGGAGTAAAGCATACTATAAAAGTGAGGTTACTTTATTAATTATTTGATTTGTA
>JAYTXG010000408.1:0-3746 GCA_043743375.1 Sphingobacteriia bacterium | reverse complement strand
TAAGTGTTTTTGACTTACCTGAATTTGAATTTATCCAAAAAAAAGATGGTGAATTTTCTGAACTTTGGTATAACGCTGGAAATCAAAGACAAGTAGTAGTAGTTAAGAGAAGTACTTGGATGATTGAGGCTATTACCTTATTTGCTTATTTATTTTGTTCTTTCTTATTAATCATTTGGTTCTTTCATTTTATTAGTGTTTTGGTAAATATGAAATTTAATTGGATTACTATTCAATCTATATTTAAATTAAATATTCGAGCTCAAATTCAGGGAACTATCATTTTTGTTAGTCTTTTTTCGTTCATTGTAATAGGTATTGCTACCATTTCATTTTTCATATTTAGATTTAATTCTACTAATGAAGAAAGATTATCAAAATCTATACAAGTTATGGCTGACGAAATGAATGATAAGTTAACTATGGCGCAACTCAACAATAATCGTCCGATTAACAATACAATAAAGTATGAATTAGAAAAAATCACATCGGATATTTCTGATTTACATAATGTTGACATTAATTATTTTGATGTAAATGGTGATTTAATTACTTCAACTCAACCATATATATACAACAAACATTTGCTTACGCAAAAAATGGAACCAGTTGCTTTTACAGCAATGAAATACAATCATCAAATTAGATTTCTGCAATCAGAAACAATTGGTAAATTAAAATACTTAAGCGTGTATGTACCTTTGACCAATGAACAGCAAACGGTATTTGGATATTTGAATATTCCTTATTTGAATACACAAATAGAATTGAACCAAGAAATATCTGGCTTTTTAGCCACATTAATTAACCTGAATGCTTTTATTTTTTTAGTAGCTGGAATGATTGCTTTTTTTCTAACAAATCGCATTACGGCCTCTCTGAGTTTGATTGGGGCAACTATGCAAAAAATGAATTTGGGAGCTAAAAATGAAGTTATTGAATGGAGTAGGTCAGATGAAATTGGGGTATTAGTAAAAGAGTATAATACAATGGTGGTTAAATTAAACAAAAGTGTGCAATCTCTTGCTCAAAGTGAAAGAGAAAGTGCTTGGAGAGAAATGGCTAGGCAGGTTGCGCACGAAATTAAAAATCCACTTACACCCATGAAATTGAGTATTCAATTTTTGCAAAAAGCCATTAGAGATGAGGCTCCAGATAAAAAAGAGTTAATCTCGAAAATGGCGGATTCTTTAATTGATCAAATTGATCAATTATCTAAAATAGCGAGCGATTTTTCGCAATTCGCGAATATTGGAAATGCTCATTTGGTTGAATTTGAACTTTCTGATGTGATTCAATCTTTAATCACTTTATATGATTCTAATGAAATAATTCACTTTCATTGGGTAAAGCCAACAAATGCAATCATAATTTTTGCTGATAAAATTCAAATTAGCCGTTTGTTTACGAATTTAATTCAGAACGCGGTAGAAGCAAGTGAGGGTAGATTGACCGATATTAATATTCACATCAAACTTTTTGTGCAAAACAATCAAGTTTTCATTACTATCAGCGATGAATCTGGTGGTATTCCAGCAATTATGATACCCCATATTTTTAGCCCAAATTTTACCACAAAAACAAGCGGTACAGGGTTGGGTTTAGCAATTTGCAAGGGAATTGTGGAAAATGCCAATGGGAATATTTCATTTAATACCGAAATGGGTATTGGTACTACTTTTACTATTCAATTACCACTGGTTTAAAAATAAACCAATTAAGGCCTCTTCGATTTTTGTTGTATAACAAATTTTTCAAACTTTTGTAAAGAGAAACTACTTAAGTTATTTTTTGCCGATAGTCCAGCTTTTTGGGCTACTAGAACGCCATATTTACAATCATTAAATCCTTCAATGGAATGGGCGTCTGGATTAATTGAGATCAATACATTCTTGTTGAGTGCTTTATCTATCCACCTCCAATCAATATCTAGTCTTCTTGGGTGAGCATTTAATTCGATAACCACATCATTAGCAGCACACGCATCAATTATCAAATTATGGTCTATCGGATACCCATTTCTACTGAGCAACAAGCGCCCTGTTAGGTGACCTAGAATGGAAGTATAAGGATTTTCAATGGCTTTTAAAAGCCTTCCCATGGCTTTCTCTTGATTCATCTTAAGGTTTGAGTGAATAGAAGCAATTACTAGATCAAAACTGCTTAAGATATTGTTGGAATAATCTAGGTTGCCGTCATTAAGAATATCACTTTCAATGCTTTTAAAAATCTTGAACGACTTTAATTGTGGATTTAATTCGTCTATTTGCTGGTGTTGAGCCCTAATTCTTTCTTCTTTTAATCCATTAGCATAAAAGGCAGATTTAGAGTGATCACTAATTACTAAATACTGATAACCATTATTGATTGCCGCTAAGGCCATTTCTTCAATTGTGTTATTTCCATCACTCCAATTACTATGAGAATGAATAATACCAGCAATTTGATCTGTTTCAATTACTGATGGCAAATCATTGTTTTTTGCAGCATGAACATCGAGTGCAGTTTCTCTTTGATAAGCTGCACTCGGACAAATATTTGATCGATTAAAAATTTCATCTTCAGATTGGTATGGAAATAAATCATTCCACTTAGTAATTATACTCCACTCATTTAAAAAATCTTCACTACAGCTGTGTTTAAAAAGTGTAGCATAATAATTAACATCATTGGTTAAATGAAATTCAAGTAAACAATTTTCTTTTCCTTTGAATGAGATAATATTTGTTTCTTGTTGAATAGTTTCATATTCGATTTCCGTAAAAAACGACTTTAAATTTATTGACGATTCATTGGTTGTCCACTCCAATTTGTTAATAACTTCTAGTTGTCTTCGGAATTCTCCACATAAAAAAAAGGTAGTTTCTAGGGTTGATTTCAATTTTTGATCAATTGCGTGGGCGTACAATTCTACTTGATTAAATAGAAATCTTCCGAGTGTACCCATATAAAATTCGATAGACTCCTTAATATTTTTTTGTGTTTTTTCTCCAAAACCTTTGTACAAAGTCAATCGATTTTCATCGCATGCATATAATAATTCTCCTAGCGTTTCAATTTCTAATTCTTTCCAAATGGTGGCAATTTTTTTTGGCCCAATTCCTTTTATATTGAGCATTTCTAAAATACCTGATGGAGTTTTTTCTAAGTAATTTTGAAGTGCTAAAAAATTTCCTGTTTCAATTTGTTCAATAATACTTTTTGCGATACTATCTCCAATTCCTTTAATTATTTTAATTTGTTCTGGTGGGAGTAAACTTAGTTGAGCGGTTAGTTTATCTATTGTAAAAGCCGCTGTAGCATAGGATTTGGCTTTAAATGAGTTGTCGCCATGTATGTCCATTAATTTGGCGATTAAAGAAAAATTAGCTGATATTTCATTGTTGTTCATCATGATGTAAAATAATAAAGTAAGATGAGATATTGGCAAAAAAAATCCCGAACAATGTTCGGGATCTAAATCTATTTCTGTAAAAGAAATCAGATAACTACTTCTTCTTAGCAGCTTTCTTAGCGGCTTTTTTAGGAGCAGCTTTTTTCGCAGCTTTTTTAGGAGCAGCTTTCTTTGCTACAGCCTTTTTAGGAGCAGCTTTCTTTGCAGCTTTTTTAGGAGCAGCTTTCTTCGCTACAGCTTTTTTAGGTGCAGCTTTCTTAGCGGCTTTTTTTGCAGTTGCCATGTTTTTTAGATTTAATGGTTAGTAAATAATACATTAAAAATAAAAAAACTATTTAGAACTACAAATTTT
>JAYTXG010000407.1:0-1528 GCA_043743375.1 Sphingobacteriia bacterium | reverse complement strand
CCAATGATAAATGGTAAGAATGATTCACCAAGCATTGGGGTTAACTTTATATTATTATACATTTCTGGGTATTTGATATCAGCTAGTTCTAGGAAAGTAGGAGCAAGATCCATTACATTAAGAAATACTTTCTGAAGTCCTAGTTCTCTTTTTACAAATTTGCCAGAAATAATTAGAGGAGTTACTACACCTCCTTCTGTTGCATATGCTTTAAATAATTTAAATGGTGCTGCACCTGCCTGTGCCCATTGTGGTCCGTATGAAACAAATGAAGTAGCGGTACCCATATTTTCGTAACTATTATTATAATGTTCACGCAGAAATGGACCGTAGCCGCGAGGATCATTATAAAAATCTTCTGCTGCTGCCCCATTGTCCGACATAAAAACAATAACTGTATTATCAAATTGTTTTGAATCTTTAAGAAATGCAATCAGTCTGCCAATATGTTCATCAAGGTTATCTACCATTGCGGCATAAAGTTCCATTTTTCTGGATTCAGTCTTTTTTTCTTCGGGTGAAAGCTTTATCCATGGTTTGATCGCGGGGTTTCTGGGTCCAAGAGATGCATCAGCCGGCAATATCCCAATTGCTTTTTGTTTGTTAAAACGAATCACTCTTAGGGAGTCATATCCTATATCATATTTGCCTTTATATTTATTTATATAATCAGCAGGAACCTGAAGTGGCCAATGTGGTGCAGTATAAGTAAGATAAGCAAAGAAGGGTTTATCTTTTTGCCCGTTTTTAATAAACTCAATCATTTTGTTTGTGTATACATCTGTTGAAAATTTTCCTTCTGGGAAAAGTATTGTTTTATTATCCAACCGATACTGTGGAGGTTCATTTACAAAAATTTGATTATTATTAAAATGATTCGCACCGCCATTTAGCAGCGCAAAACTTTTTTCAAATCCTTTAGCATAAGGAATATATGCATCTTCACTTCCTAAATGCCACTTGCCTGCCATGAATGTTTGGTAACCTCCATCTTTCAATAGTTGTGCTACTGTTACTATTCTATCAGTTAGATGGTGTTCATAACCCAGTTTCCCTTCCCTTGTTGTTCCATCAACAGAGAACATAGAGCCCATGCCTGCAACGTGATTATCATTGCCAGATAAGATCATACTTCGAGTAGGAGCGCAGAGTGGTGCCGTATGAAAATTGGTAAACAATAGTGCTTTAGACGCAATTAGATCAATATTGGGTGTTTTTATATCACCACCATAACAACCCAGATCTGAATAACCAAGATCATCGGCCACAATCAATAAAATATTAGGTCGGTTATTTTTTTTAATTTGAGCCTGAATAGGGTTATAGATACTGGCAATTATTAGTAACGAATAAGCCCAAATGATTTTATTTTGCATGTTTGAAAAGGTTTAAATTCTGCTTGCAATAAAAAAAATTCCATAATGCCCCTTGATAAATCCCTGTATTAAAATTTTATACATGGGTTAGTTGTATATTTTGTATTGACTAGTCTTTTCCCAATTTTGACTTACGGATAAAGTATCAGTTT
>JAYTXG010000406.1:0-2684 GCA_043743375.1 Sphingobacteriia bacterium | reverse complement strand
GAGGACAATTGGAGAAAAACACATCAACTTGTTAGCAAGGTTTGGGTTGTAGGCGGATTATTAATTGCAATACTAACTTTAACAATAAATCTTTCTATTTCTATAAGGTTAGTAATGCTCATTATTATTTTACTGATTGCCATTCCAATTATTTACTCTTATCAACTATATAAACAAAGCAACATTAAATAAATTAGTTATGAAAATAATCTATACATTAATACTAATTACAGCATTAGCTACTTCATCAAATGCACAAATAATTGATAGGCCTCAGACTCCTAAACCCCCATTTAATTATACAATTGAAGAAGTAGAATATGATAATGTAGATCAATCTGTTCATTATGCAGCAACGCTTACAAAGCCTATCAACAAAAAAAATTTCCCTACAGTAATTATTATTTCGGGTAGTGGAACACAGGATAGAGATGGAACACTTTTTGGCCACAAACTATATTGGGTATTGGCAGATCGATTAACTAAAGAAGGTATTGCTGTTTTAAGGGTTGATGATCGAGGAGCAGGCAAGAGCACCGTTGGGCCGAATCCTAAAAGCCTAACATCTGCCGATTTTTCTTACGATGTAGAAACTAGTCTAAACTATCTTTTACAACGAAAAGACATCAACTCAAAAAATATTGGTTTAATAGGGCATAGCGAAGGAGGTGCAATTGCACCTATGGTTGCTGCAAGAAGAAAAGAAATTGCTTTCTTAGTACTATGGGGTGCACCCGCAATTGGAGGAGCTGAAACCAATACAAGTCAAAATATGACTTTATTAAGAAAAGCAAGAATTGATAGTTTATCTACTGCGGCTTTTGGGCAATTGCATCAAACAATTCTTTCCCATTTTACGGCGGTTAATAAAGATGAATTAAAGTTGAAAATAGATTCTTCCTATGCACAATGGAAAAGGATTCAGCCAGAAAAAGTATTAAAAAGTTTGTATGCGAGTGATTCAATGATTTTGGGTCAGAATATTCACTCCATGTACAATGGACTATACGATATAGCATGGATGCGTTATTTTATAAATTATAATCCAGTTACAGACTTAAAAAAAGTAAAATGCAGGGTTTTGGCAATCAATGGAGAAAAAGACACACAAGTAGAAGCTACCACTAATTTAATATTAATAGAAAAAACATTAAAGGAAAATGGCAATAAAAAAATTACTGCTATTAAACTTCCTTCACTTAACCATTTATTGCAAACAGCGGTTACTGGCGATGTTTCGGAATACGCTAAAATAGAAGAAACAATTGCTCCAAGTGCAATGGAAATTATTAGTAATTGGATTAATAAAAAATAAGGATGAATTATTTAGCGCACGCCTATTTTTCTTTTAATAACCCTCCAATTCTTTTGGGTAATATGATTAGTGATTATGTGAAAGGAAAAAAACAATATGAATATCCAACTGAAATTCAAAAAGGCATAAGACTGCATAGGTTAATAGATTCATTTACAGACGAACACCATGTCACTAGAGAAATAAAAAAAATATTTGCCCCTTCTGTAAGATTGTATTCAGGTGCTTTTGTAGATGTGGTCTATGATCATTTTTTAGCTACTAACAAAACAATGCTAAGCGAAGGGGAATGGTTAGCATTTACCAAAGTGAGTTATAATTTTCTTGCTGACCAATCAGCTCATTTTCCGGAGAAGTTTGCCAGAATGTTTCCCTATATGCAAACTCAAAATTGGTTATTTAATTATAGATATAAATGGGGCATTGAAAATAGCTTTGGCGGTTTAGTAAAAAGAGCTAAATATTTGGATAGCTCCGAGGAAGCATTTGTTGCGTTTAATAATCATTATTCTGCAATTGAAGAACTGGCTGAAATATTCCTTACAGACGTTCAGGGATTTGCTAGAAATCAATTTCAAGGGTTAATCAGCCAATAGCGGCTTATATTTGCTTTCACAAATAAATAATCGATTGCCATGAAAATAGCTACTAAATACATCCATGCAGGCGCAGAACCCGATCCTTCAACTGGAGCCATTATGACTCCCATTTATCAAACATCAACTTATGTGCAGGAAGCGCCTGGCGTTAACAAAGGATTTGAATATGCTCGAAGTCAGAACCCTACGCGCAAAGCATTAGAAGAAGCTTATGCAGCTATTGAAAATGGTAAATTTGGTTTGGCTTTTAGCAGTGGTGTTGCTGCCACCGATGCTGTTATTAAATTGCTATCTCCTGGCGATGAAGTTATTGCAGCAAATGACATGTATGGAGGTACCTATCGTTTATTCTCGAAAATATTCGAAAAATTTGGAATTGTTTTTACTTATGTAGATACCACCGATGTTACCAACATTCAAAAAGCAATTTCTGCTAAAACAAAATTAATATGGATTGAAACACCCACCAATCCATTAATGAATATTACTGATATAGAGGCTGTTTCTAAAATTGCTAAAGCCAACGGATCTTTACTTTGTGTTGATAATACTTTTGCTTCTCCTTATTTGCAAAACCCTTTAGATTTGGGCGCCGATATTGTAATGCATTCTGCAACTAAATACCTTGGCGGTCATAGTGATGTTATACAAGGTGCATTAATGATGAATAGTACTGAACTCCGTGAACAATTATATTTTATACAAAAAAGTTGTGGAGCTGTACCCGGACCAATGGATTGCTTTTTAGTACTTCGTGGCATTAAGACTTT
>JAYTXG010000405.1:0-1672 GCA_043743375.1 Sphingobacteriia bacterium | reverse complement strand
AAATCAGTTAATAATGAACTTTCATTATCTAAAAACGCCAACACATCAGTTACTTTATTTTTTTTAAAGATTTGTGCAAATATTTGATCTCCCCCCATTTTTTTATGGTGAAGCACATTTAATAATACACTATCATACAATAAACCTTTTACATTACTAAAAGACTTGCTATTTGTAATTGGCTTGTTTAACTGAAGTGCCTCTACTATACTAGCAGTTCGTTTCTGAATAAATTTAAAAGCATAACCACTACTTGCCTTTGCTTGTCCGCCTGCTATTCCAATATATATAAGATTACCATCTTGATTGGGAAGTTGTGCATTGGTCATAGGAATAATACCATACTCTTCATGCTCAATTTCATATTTATTTATTCCTAAATCCTGAGCAATATATTTTTGTAATGCTTTATTATATTCATCTTGCGCTAATAAATTTTCGGTAAATAAAGTATATTCTATTAGAGCGGTTGTTGTTGATAAAGGAAGCACGTACATAAAAGTGGTGCCGTTAGCTTGGCTAACCCTAAAGTCCATGAAAGTAGCTTTTGAGGGATTAAAACTAGGCTGATCGGTTTTTATTACCCATCCTTTAAAATGCTGTTGAAAATAAAATTGATTTTGGGTAGTTTTAATTGGTTCAAATAAAATACTATTGAAAACCATGCTTGCATAAATTGTTTGATCACTTAATTCAACTTTTGCATTATTAGTTTCAGGAATATTCATTACAGAAAGTACAGCCGACTTAATCCAATGTATATTGGAGTATTCAGTTGATTTATTGATTACAAATTGATAGAAATCAATTCCACGAATCATTTTATAAACGTACGGGTGTATAGTGAGCTTGTTAGAATAACTTGAAGAAAAAAAATCAAGATCCCTCCATTGATGATGAACAATGGATTCAAAAATATCTGTTTCTTTTTCCCAAAAACACCAGGTTCTATCATTGGTGTTTTTAATAGAAGCATCTACAACTGCAATTTTTTTATTGGCAAAAAACGGCTCATTCATCATTCTCATTAACAAGCTAAGACCTGCACATCCTGCTCCTGCAATAATATAGTCGTATTGATTATTCAATTGATTATACAGACCTCAGTTTTTCATCACGCTTTATTTTATCCCAATATTGTTTGGCAACAATGAGCATTCCAAAACTTTCACCATCTTCTTTATTAAAGTGTTTGTGGTGCATTTTATGTGCCCATCTAATAGCTTTTATATACCTGTTATTTGATCTGGTAAATAACTTAAATCGCTGATGAATTATTATTTCATGTACTACAAAATAAGCAAAGCCATATAGTGCAATACCTGCACCAGTACTTACTACCCAATAATTTTGGTTCATACTTCCCAACATGATACACAACCAACTAGGAATTGCAAATATGATAAAGAATGCATCATTTTTTTCGAAAAAGCCATTCCCTTTCTGATGATGATCTTTGTGGAGATACCACAAAAGCCCATGCATAATATAACGATGTGTAAGCCATGTTACACCTTCCATTATACAGAAAACAAGCAGGGTAAACAATACGTATTTCATATTATATAAATATGCGGAGGGTTAAAAAGAATAATGTTTGGATTAAAAACAAATGTACTGCGAATTCGTTCTGTTTTAAAAAATTGAATTTTCTCGAAAACGCAATTAACAA
>JAYTXG010000404.1:0-2773 GCA_043743375.1 Sphingobacteriia bacterium | reverse complement strand
TTTTTTAATTCAATATGTTTTGCTAAATAACCCGGTTTTGAATTAAACTTGGCATACCTCTCTGGAAATCTTGATGGCAAGGGCTCATCCACAACCATTGTATAATAAAACTGGGTATAATAATTTTTAAACCCATATTCTTCAAATAACAATTCATAATAAGCAGGATTAAATGACATCCCATACATTGGCTCTTTTTCAAATCCTTCTACCATTAGGCCCCACCACTTATCCCTCTCTCCAAAATTAATCGGACCATCCATTGCCTCCATCCCTTTTTCTTGTAACCATTGCTTTGCAGTATCAAATAATACATTAGCAGTTGCCTGATCATTAATACAATCAAAAAAACCTATACCCCCTGTTTTAAAATCAGTACCCTTATTTATGTACTTTTCATTTGTAAAAGCTGCAATTCTGCCTATTAAAACTCCATCCTCCGATTTTGCAATCCATCTTTTTGCTTCCCCATATTTAAACAATTTATTTTGCTTTGGATCAAATACTTCTTTTACTTCATTGTTTAATGAACGGATATATGCCTTATTGTCGGCATTCATTATTGCATTTACTATTAAAAAATCTTGTACACTTATTAAATCCTGAACTTCAATTATCTGCATTATTCCTTCATTTATTGATTAAATAATTTATTGGCCATTTTTTTATCATGCCCATAAATATCCTTTCGAAAATTCAATATCCCATCTTTATCAACCCATGCAGTAAAATAAACTAAAAAAACTGGAACAGATTGTTTTATTGTTACCCATTTTTCTTTAGTCAAATGCATACTACTATCAATTGTTCTACTATTCCAAATAGCAGAATCTGACTTCAAAAGGTATTGCGCAAATTTTTTAGGTTCAGCAATTCTAATGCAACCATGACTCAAGCCCCGTGTAGATTGGCCAAATAAATTTCTGTTAGGCGTATCGTGTAAATAAATATTGTAGTTATTTGGAAAAAGAAATTTTACCAATCCTAAGGAATTGTATGGTCCTGGCTTCTGGCGAATCATTGGCAAACTCCCACTGTAACTAGTTATCTCCATATTGTGTTTGCCTATATAATTTTTATCTCTACTCATTGCAGGCATTATTTCTTTTCTTACTATACTTTCTGGCACATTCCAATACGGACTAAATACTACATATTTTAAATTGCCATTAAATATTACCGTATTATTTGCTGCAGATCCTACAATTACGCTCATTTCAAATATTTGTTTTCCGCTATCGATTACATGCAACTTAAATTCTGGAATATTTACCAAGATGAAATTTTTTGCTTGTTGAGATGGCATCCACCTGAGTCTTTCCATATTAATTAACATTTGTTGAACCCTGCTTTTTAATGGTATGTTTAATTCGCTAATAATAATATTACCAATAACACCATCGTCTGCTAAACCATACCTTTTTTGAAATTTTTTAACTGAAACAAGCATCATAGAATCATACAGATTGGTGCTATCCAATAAAATGTCATCCTGTAATAAACTCAACCTTTTTTTTATCATAACCAAAATATCACTTGAGTCTCCATATTTAATAGTTTTTTTCAAAAATGGAATCGTATCGGTTCCTTCTTTTTTTTCAAGTTCAATCGTTTTAATTAAATATTTTTCTAACTCCTTATATTGAGTATTAATTGGTGCATACTGTTCTGTATCTTTCCCTTTCTTTAGTATTAGAGAATCAAGCAAAGCGGTAAGATTTATTTTTTTCCTAGGTATATACCATCCTAGCTCAGAAGCGTCAATGTCGGATCCCTTATACACTTTGGCGGCATACTTAAAAAATTGTCCAGTTAATAATAATTCAGCGCGAAGTAACTGTGATTGATCTTGTTTTGCTATTATTTTTTTGCCATTTAATGAATTGTATAATTCACTCAATTCCTTATTATAAATAGTACTATCAACTAAATTATCAATGTAATTATTTTGGAGATTATAAAAATTATGTGCTTGTTCTGAAAGCCCTGTTGAATCAATCCAAGCAAACTCAAAATTTCTAGCATTATAAAAATCATAGTATTGTTGTGAGAAAGAAAAAAGGTCTGTATTTTTTAACAAAAACTGATGTACATCTACACTATCAAAAAATAATTGATTAAAAGAAGTTGTTGGAGTAATAGTTACATCTCTAACTACTGGCTCTTTTTTTGCTTTCATAAAATCACAAGAAAAAAGAAAAAAGCAACAACAAAATAAGATAAGAAAATATTGTTTTACCATGTTGTATAATTATAATCTGTTTAATAATCAATGTTGCAAAAGAACTGATGCAACAATACCTGCAGTTTCAGTTCTAAGCCTAGTATTCCCTAAACTTATTGGGATAAAATCATTTGAAACAGCAAGTTCAATTTCTTTAGAAGTAAAATCACCCTCTGGTCCAATTAAAATTAATTGATTGTCTTTTATTTTTAATGATGATATGGGTAACTTTTTATCACCTTCACAATGTGCGATCATTTTATTTCCTTCAAAATGCTGACTTACAAAATGTGCGAACTCTATTGGATCATGCAATTGAGGCTTCCACACTTGTTCACTTTGCAACATTGCAGAAACAATAATAGTTTCCCATCTATCTTTTTTAAAATTTACTTTTTCAGTTCTTTCAGTAATCAAAGGATAAATATGTGCAATACCTATTTCTGTGGCTTTTTCTAAAAACCATTCCATGCGAGATGCTGTTTTCACAAATGAAATTGCAATACTATTAACGGGTGTTGATTGTTTATTAATTTGTTTATTAGCAAG
>JAYTXG010000403.1:0-2783 GCA_043743375.1 Sphingobacteriia bacterium | reverse complement strand
TACATGACGGTGCTGGCTTATGGAATGAGTTGGCTGGTGTATACTTTATTTAGCTGAGCTTACTATTGATAATACTCCCACAACAATTTACTCAGCCTCTTTGCTAATACCCAAGCTTCGTTATCATTACCCCAACTAGTATCTTTATTATTCTTAGTACAAATACAAAAAACATAACGAGCATCATTGCTTTTTACATACAACACTTCACTTCTACTTGCATTAACTGCTCCGTTTTTACTGGCAACAAATACGTCTGCAGGAATTTGTGAAATGGCTTGTTCATCCCAATAATTTCTTCCCAATAAACGTAACATTGTTGAGCTTGCTGTATCACTCAACAATTTTTTATTAGCAATCATTTCAATTAGCGATGCCATTTCGCGTGGTGTTGTTTGTCCCCATCCAAATTTAATTCGATCATTTTCTCTTCCTGCAGTTCTGCTATTTACGCGCGTATTGTTTAATCCAATACTATCCATTAATTGATTAATGCGTGTTCCTGTTCCTGCTAATTTTTGCAGCCATAAACTAGCTGTGTTGTCGCTAGTTGTTAGCATAAGCATCATCACTTTACTCAATTCTATTTTAGCACTATCTTTTAAATTACCAACAATGTCTCCATCATCATAAAATAAATCCTTGGTATATGTAAGTGTTTGATGGTATTGATATTCTTGTTTCAATAATTTATCCATCATACCTACAAGAATAGGCACTTTAACCATACTAGCAGTTGGATAAATAGTATCTGCATTTATTGCAACAATTTTATTGCGATGTAAATCGTGTATGTACACACCTACATCACCATTAAAACCTTGTAAAAGTTCTGTAACTTTTTGGGTGAGTTTTTTATCGGTTTTTTGAGAGAATATAGTTACACTTATTAAAAGCGTAACTAAAAAAATAAAGCATCGTTTCATAAAAGAAGTTAATGCTTCAAGGTAATTATTTTTTACAACTGTTAATCTATAAAATGCATAATCACCGATGTTCCTTTGTCTTGCTGACTTTCTACTTTAATTGTTCCACCCAACATTTCTATAAAGTCTTTGGTCAAAATTAAACCTAGTCCACTTCCTTTTTCATTACTTGTTCCAGAAGTACTTTGATAATGTTCCCCATCAAATAATTTTTCTTGCATTTCATTGGTCATTCCCACACCAGTATCACTTACCGATACCATCACTTTCTTTTCTTCTTTATGCGCATACACTGTTATTACCCCTTCCATGGTAAACTTATTAGCATTGTTTATTAGGTTGCGCAAAATAAATCGAATGGCATTAATATCGGATCGAATAAATAAATCTTCATCTACTAAATTCACCATTATATTCGACTTCAAAGAGCTCATTACTTCAAAGCTCTTAAACATATTACTTACCAAAGTTCTTACGTGTACTTTTTCTGTTTCAAAACCCTTACCCTTCATTTGCATAGAACCCCAATCAACCAAGTTGTTCAATAGTTCAACTGTACCATCAATTTGTTTGCCCGCCATACTCATAAGTTCAGAAGAATCTTGCTGACTTAAAATTTTTCGTGCATTCAATTCAATAATTGATTTTACAGCACCGATAGGATTGCGAACGTCGTGTGCAATAATGGAAAGAATTCTATTCTGTAATTCCATTTGCTGTTGTAACTTAATTCGTTGATGTTCTAATTGCTTATTTAATAAATTTTGATCAAGTAATTTTACAACTTGTCTGCCTAAGGTTTGCAGTGTATAAATTTGTTCAGTAGAAATTTCGTTGGGCTTTGTATCGAGTACAGAAATAGTGCCCATTTTAAATCCGTTTTTATTTATGAGTGGAACCCCAGCATAAAAACGAATATATGGTTCTCCAACAACTAAAGGATTATCTAAAAAACGTTCGTCTTGAGTAGTATCTGTAATTTCAAAAAAGTCTGCTTCAATAGTTATGGTATGTCCACAAAATGAAATATCTCTTGGGAATTCAGTGGCATCAATACCTACTTTGGCCTTAAACCATTGCCTTTGGGCATCTATTAATGAAATTAATGCGATTGGTGTTCTGCAAATGGTGGCAGCCAACTTTGCTACATCGTTAAACTCATCTTCATATAAAGTATCAAGTACTTCATATTGATAGAGTTCTTTCAAACGCCGTTTGTCGTTTGATGGTATTTGCGGAGGTACCATAAAAAGATTTATTTGCTTAAGGATCTCCTTCTTTTTGGTCATTACAAGCTAGGTTTTACCGAGCCATTAACGCCAAAAACAGCAACTTATTGGGTTAGGTAGGCAATTTAGATGCTTGCCCATGCCGCCAATATCTCTTCTGCATGATTTTTTGTGTCTGGTTTGTCAATTATTTTTTTGATAATGCCAGCCTCATCAATTAAGAAAGTAGTTCTGGTAGTGCCCATATAAGTTCTTCCCATAAACTTTTTCTCTCCCCATAAATTATATTTATCTACAATTTTCTTGTCCTCATCAGAAATCAAAGGGAAAGGAAGTTCAAATTTTTCTTCGAACTTTTTATGGCTTTTTACACTGTCTACACTAACTCCAAGTACTTGAAAGCCCTTTTTAATCAATGCGCTATAATTATCTTTTAGATTACAAGCTTGGGATGTACAACCTGGCGTATCATCCTTCGGATAAAAATAAAGAATTACTTTTTTCCCTTTAAAATCTGCCAAAGAAATTGGTTTACCGTTTTGGTCTACCGCTTTAATTGCTGGTGCCTTACTTCCTTCTTTTAATACTGCCATTTTGTTTTTTTGTTTTTACTTATGGTTTGCTAATC
>JAYTXG010000402.1:0-1960 GCA_043743375.1 Sphingobacteriia bacterium | reverse complement strand
GCTGAAGAATTAATCGGTTTTGATGTAGCTCAACAAGCTGCTATAGATGAAGCCATGATTGAAATGGATGGCACAGCTAATAAAAGTAAATTGGGCGCAAACGCTATTTTAGCTGTAAGTATGGCTGTAGCAAAAGCTGCGGCAGATGAGGCCGACTTGCCTTTGTACCGATATATTGGTGGCACGAATGCTAAAACGTTGCCTATGCCAATGATGAACATCCTTAATGGCGGCGCTCATGCCGACAATAAAATTGATTTCCAAGAATTCATGGTAATGCCAGTTGGAGCAACTTCATTTAGTGAAGGATTGCGTTGGGGAGTTGAAATTTTTCATACCCTAAAGGGTGTTTTAAAGAAAAAAGGATTTAGTACCAATGTTGGTGATGAAGGTGGTTTTGCTCCAAATATTCAAAGCAATGAAGAAGCTATTGAAACCGTATTAGAAGCAATACAAGCAGCAGGTTATAAAACAGGCTCTCAAATAGTGATAGCAATGGATGCGGCAAATAGCGAGTTATGGGATGCAAAAAAGAAAAAATATGTTTTTCATAAGAGCAGTGGAAAAGCAATGAGTAGTGATGAGCTAGTAAAATACTGGGAAAAATGGGTAAAGCAATACCCAATTTCATCGATTGAAGATGGAATGGCAGAAGACGATTGGAATGGCTGGAAAGCTTTAACCGAAGCTGTTGGAAGTAAGTGTCAGTTAGTTGGAGATGATTTATTTGTAACAAATGTTGATCGTATACAACAAGGGATTGATAAAAAAATTGCGAATGCTTTATTGGTTAAAGTAAACCAAATTGGCACTATTACCGAAACTATTAATGCTGTTACACTGGCTCAACACAATGGTTACAATACCATTATGAGTCATAGAAGCGGTGAAACAGAAGATACTACTATTGCTGACTTAGCTGTTGCTTTAAATTGCGGACAAATTAAAACCGGTTCAGCATCAAGAAGCGACCGCATGGCTAAATACAATCAATTAATTAGAATTGAAGAAATGTTGGGATCAACTGGCGTTTACCCTAAAGGGAAAATAAAATTTGGCACAAAATAATAATCACACAGTTGTGTATTAAATATTGATTGGTCAATAAAGGTTAATGATTACTTTTATTGACCAATATTTTTTAGAGATAGTTCATGAGAAAGTTAGCTAAAGTAATTACCAATAAATATTTTATAGCCTCCATCTTCTTTATTGTATGGATGTTGTTTATTGATCAGCGCGATTATTTTCAACAGAAAGAGAGACAAGATGAATTGAATAAACTAGAACAAAAAAAAGCTTATTACCAGCAAGAGATCAACAAAACCCGCAAAGAATTGGGCGATTTGCAGCACAGTCCCGCAGCTTTAGAAAAATATGCTCGCGAACGATACCTCATGAAAAAAGATGGGGAAGATATTTATATTATAGAAGATTCTTTATCGTTTAAAAAATAAAATAGTACAAAGAACGTTGAGCACTAAATTGATTAATTTAACAACGTTAATTACAATATTATATACATCACCTCGTTTTAATTAAACGCCGTATCCTCTTAATAACGCAGACAAGCTGCTTATGAAAAAATTTAAAGAAGAGGAACTAATTATGTATTTATATAATGACTGCACACCTGCATTAACTGCTGCTATTAATCAAGCAATCAAAGAAGACGAGGCACTAAATAATCAGGTCGAAACTTTTAAAAGGTCAATTGAGCAAATAGATAAACTAAAGCTAAAATCTCCTTCCCAAAAATCAATTAAAGCAATAATGAATTATGCTGCATTGAGTTTGAAAAAAGATAATTAATTTTATGGATGACCAAAAAACAGCGCTACGAAAAAGTAATTGCGTATTTTTTAGAAACCACTCCAATTGCCGAAACAGAATTAGTGTACGATAATTCTTTTCAATTATTAGTAGCAGTAATTCTTTCTGCTCAATGCACCGATAAAAG
>JAYTXG010000401.1:0-2864 GCA_043743375.1 Sphingobacteriia bacterium | reverse complement strand
GACCTTCATTAAATAAAAATTCGTGTCGTATTGGTATTACATATATTGGAATATTTTTCAACTGATCATTGAATTTCATTAAACGTACTGCATCTTTTTCTGTAGTAACAATAATTTTATCTTTTGTTTGAATGGAATCAAATTTTTTGATGATTTCTTTTAAATCATCTATTGAGAATATATGGTGATCAGAATAATCTTGTTGATAGTAGGCATGTGTATTGCTGAGCAAATAATCTTTTAAGGGCTTAGGATTAGCTATTCCACAAACTAATAAGACCTCATCCTTTGGAGTAATATAACATTTATTGGCAGAATCAGCAATATGATAGAGTATTCCATAGGCAATTTTAGTAAAAAATACCTGTTGAGATGGTAATGGTTTAATATCTCGGAGGATATTAGCTTTTTCTTGTTCTGTTAATAATGGAGGACATTTAGTAACAACTATAATTTGAGCTCTTTTTGCTGAAGATCTTTCATCTCTTAAATCACCAGTAGGAAGAAAGAAATCATTCGTATATAAATTGCTGTATTCAGTAAGAAGAATATTCAATCCTGCAGTTACAGATCTATGTTGAAAAGCGTCATCTAAAATTATTGCTTGCAAATTAGGAATATCCTGAAGTAAATGCGGAATGGCAACTATTCTTTCTTCACCAACAGCTACAGCAAGATCAAGATGTTTTAAGTAAAATTGCATTGGTTCATCTCCAATTTCCAACGCTGTAGTATTTTGATTAGCCAAAGCATATCCATTGGTTTTTCTTTTATATCCCCTACTTAAAGTAGCTATTTTATAGTCCGGTTTCAATAGCATAATTAAGTATTCAACCATTGGAGATTTGCCGGTACCACCTACTGCTAAATTACCTACACAAATTATTGGGAAATTAAAATGAGCAGATCCGATCCACCCTTTATCAAAAAAAAGGTTTCTAAAGAAAATTATCAACCCATATAAAGCAGCAAAAGGCAACAAAAAAACTCGAAAGGACTTAAGAAAAATTGTGTTAAAATTCATAAATATGCTGAGGTGTAATTCCTAATGTTAAAGGTATATCAAATTCGTGTTTGTCGGCAATCATTTGAATTGGTTCAAAATAAGAAATTCCTACTAAAATTGTACCTACCCTAGTATTGGCTAAAAAACGATCATAATACCCTTTGCCATAACCAACTCTATGCCCAGTTTTATCAAATACCAGTAATGGAACTAGAATCATATCAATACTACTAGGATCAATTATTTGTCCATCAATTGGTTCAGTAACTCCCCATTCATTAATTGTATACTTTGTATTTTTATCAATTAAAATTGCGTCCAATTGATTGCTCCCATTTATTTTTGGATAACTGATATTTAATGATGGAATTATATGACTCAAATAGTCAGAAAATAAGTTTGTATTGGGCTCAACTTGATTTAATAGTGGCCAGTAAGTCATTACGCTTTGAACGGAGGAAAAATTAATTTGTTGGAATTGGATCAATAATAGGTCATCTAATTTTATGCACTCATTAGAAGAAAGTAATTTTCTTTTCTCTTTAAATAGAATTCTAAGTGCTAATTTATTCATATCAAATGAATATAAATTTCTCCACATCAAACTTAACTCTTTGAGCTTCTAAGGCAATAACTTCCTTATTTATTTTTGTTAATTTAGGAATACTAGCAATTTTAGAATAGCCACTCCATTGAACAATTTCATCTTCATAATTCATGTAAGAGTCGGTAAATATCCATCCGAGTACATCAATATTATTTGATCTGCAATATGCTGCAGTTAGTAGTGAATGATTAATACTTCCCAAATAATTTCTGCTCACTAAAATTACTCGAGCTTGTAATAATCGAATAAAATCTACTAATAATATATTTTCGTTTAAAGGAACTAATACCCCCCCCGCTCCTTCAATTAATAATAATTTAGAACCAATTTTAAATTGAATGTCTTGGGCTGTTTGAAATAATTTGGTGATTTCAATTTTAACGCCATCATTTCTTGCAGCAATATGAGGTGATGCTGGAATATTTAATTGATAAGTGGATGAATGTATTACAGAGTTTGAGTTACCAATTAATGATTTGATTGTTTCAGCATCTGTTCCTTCTGCAAATCCTGCTTGTATTGGTTTCCAATAATCTGCACCTAGTGCTTCCGTTAATATAGCCGAAACCAGTGTTTTGCCCACGTCGGTTCCAATTCCAGTAATAAAAATCGGTTGAATCATAGGATAAAATTACCAAAAAACTAGAGCAATTCAATATTTTTGCCATACTATGAAATTCTTCCTTTAATTTCTTAGAAATTATGTTTGAACTTTAAATTGGCAGATTTATAGTTTTGTTGAATTTTCCATAAATCAATTGCAGAAAATGATTTTACTTTTTTCTGATCGTTTAAATTTGAAAACTGTGTTGCCAATGTTTCTTTTACTTCAAACATTAATTCTTTCAAGTGCGCCTTATCAATTTTTACAATTGAGGGCATAATTTCGCCTTTCATTTCTTTATATTTTAAATTTACAATGTTGTTTGAGCCTGCAGGAGTTTTACTATCAATCGTTATGAAGTATGACTTTACTTTCTACTTGTATTATGTATAATACTAATGCTCAATCGGCCGCAAAGGTACGGCGAAGCAATTTCTTAAAAAAATTAAACTCTAAATAAATTGTTAAATAACGGATTGTGCTTTAATAAAATCTGATACCAAATAACTAATCAATTTACCAGTACCATTGTCTTTCCGCCCATCAGCCAGTTGCACAGCACCTTCAGAAATATGCAGATATGCTGTTTTAGTATCAGCAGATGCAATGTTCACATATTGCCTAGCATGAATTGGTGTTACTCCAAC
>JAYTXG010000400.1:0-2980 GCA_043743375.1 Sphingobacteriia bacterium | reverse complement strand
TTAGATCCAACTTTTGCAATAGTAAAAGAGAAAGGAGCCGAAGGTTTTTTTGATATGTATTCGATGAATTTTAATGCAGGTTTAGCTGATTTTACCGCAAAAGCATGGCCTAAAGCAACAGAAGATTTTGAAGCAGCTGTTTATTACAGTGATTTTATCTTCCAAAATAAATGGGCAAATTCAAAAGCTATTTTCGATACAACTTCTATATTGTATGCAGCATATTCTAATCAGAATGCTAAGAATATGGATCGCGCAACAATATATTATACTCGTTTAGCAGAAGCAAAATGTACAGGAGAAAATTTTTCAGATATCTATAAATTTTTAGCTGATCAAGGACTTAAGAAAAAAAATAAAGAAACTTTTTATAAAGCGTTGAATTTAGGTAAGGAAGTTTATCCTAAAGAAAATTGGGATGATTATGAAGTAGAATATATTGACCAGAACTTTACCCTTGCCGAAAAAACTACATTTTATGATAAAGGAGATGTTGAGGGTGCATTATCTGAAATGCAATATTTACAGTTTGGTGATGTTTTTGTAAATGTTAGGCATAAAGAAGCAGATAGTACTTTATTTGATAAATACACAACAAAAGGGGTAGAGGCTTTCAAAAAAGCTTACGCTAAAAATAATAAAAGTGCTTTAGCTGCCTATAATGTTGCAGTAATTCATTACAATTATTTTAACGTAGCAGATGATAAATACGGCGAAAATATTAGGTCATTACAACAATTAAATGCCAATAGATCTACCGATAAAGACCCTAAGAAAAAAGCTGCAGCAGACGCTAAATTAAAAGAGCAGACCGATGTAATTAAAAAAGCAAACCTTGAAGTAGATAAAGTAGCTCTAAGTAATATTGATATTGCTATTGAGTGGTTAAATATAACTTATGCTATTTTAAAAGATAAAAATCCAAGAACAACTACAGAGAAAGGAATAATTAATAAATCAGTAGATTTTTTAGCTAATTTGTATTCTTATAAAATGAACAAAGTAAGGGGGAAAGACCCTAAAGCATTTGATGTATTTGAAGCAAAATTCAAAGAGTTTGATGCTTTACATTCTACTTTTAAATAAATACATATAAAATTGTGATTGATTACAGTCATTAAAAAACTCCCCGCCTTGGCAGGGAGTTTTTGCTTTAAAGCCTTTAATCAATATTTAGTTATTTTATTTTCATTGTAATCCAAGTTCTTTGCAAGTTTGCAAATGAAATATTTAATTCTAATACCGTTTTAATCATTGTATCCGTAGGTGCCATATCTGCCCCTTGTATATTTTCCATTACGGATTCATAAGAACTTGCCAACGAACCTAAACTGGTAGAAGAAACACCACGGCGTCTTCCAGCAGTTCCAATCATCGCTATTAATTGTTGTTTATTTTCAGCAGATATTTCTTTTTGCTTAGAATATTTTTCAATTTCATCCATTAATTTTTTTACTTCAATATACTTTTCATAACAAATTAAAGAGTAATCGAACTGTTGTTGTAAATCTTTTACTGGCGTTTTTACTCGAGGATCAATAGTAACATTAAAAGTTTGTGTATCTGATTTTCCATTCACAGTAAAAATAGCAGAATAGGTTCCTGGCATAACCCAAGGGGAGCTTGGAGTTGGAGCTGTATTGTATTCGATTGCTGCAATAGGGTAGTTAGGAATATTACTTAAAGGAGTATAATGCATGTCCCATAAAAAACGATGTGATCCTGCTTCTCCAGAAAGAATTTGTTGCGGACGAAGCCAATAAGTAGGTACATTATTTGGTGGAATAGGATAGAGCTTATCATCACTACTAAATTTTCGAACAGTTTTACCTGCTGCATCTTTAATTTCTAATAGAATAACTCCAGTTGATTTTTCTTTTAAATAATAATCAATAATTGCACCGTCTGGTGGATTTTGTCCAGCTGGTTCTTCTTGGGGCAGCGGTGTATCTGTATTCATATTCCATCGAACACGAATGGCTGTTTGTGGTTTAAATAAAACAAACGATTCTTTAATAGATGCTTTAGCCATCTGCCTAAGCGGTGTAATATTATCTAAAATCCAAAAAGATCTTCCATGTGTGCCAACTACAATATCATCATCTTTAATAACTAAATCGCGTATCGAAGTAGCAGGCATATTTTGTTTTAAAGATTGCCAATTTGCTCCGTCATTAAATGAAACCGAAATAAATCTTTCTGATCCTGCAAATAATAATCCTTTAGTAAATGGATCTTCTTTTACTGAATTAATTGGATCTTCTGTTAAGCCTGTTACTATTTCTTTCCATGTAGCACCACCATCTGTTGTTTTATAAATATGCGGCTTCATATCATCACAACGAATTCTGTTAACTGCAGCGTAGGCAGTGTTTTCATCGAAGTGGCTCGCTTCAATTATAGATACCTTACTCCATTCTGTTACTTCTGGTGGAGTAACATTTTTCCAATTTTTTCCTCCATCTTTTGTTACTTGTATATAGCCATCATCTGTTCCACACCAAATAACGTTTACATTTTTAGGGGAAGGGGCAATAGTATAAATAACACCTCTGCGAGGCATTTTTTTCATTTGTTCTGTTGTATAAATTCCTACACTTGCAGGGATAGTATTGTAGGATTCACGCGTTAAATCTGGACTAATTACTTGCCATGATTTTCCGCCATTATTGGTTTTGAATAAAACATTACCTGCATAAAATAACAAAGTAGGATCACTTGGTGAAAATAAAACTGGTGCAGTTCTTACAAACCTATATTTACCAGAACTAATTGCTTCAGGGGAAATATTTTGTACTTGTCCGGTTCGTTTATCATATCGAGTAATTTTTCCTCCATAAATAATATTCGGATCGAGTGGGTCAGGAGCAACATATCCATATTCTTCAACACCAACTGGATGCCATTCTCTAAACGTTATTTGTCCGTCGTTACCTCTCGATGCAATTCCAACGGAACCGCTTTCTTGTTGACCGCCATA
>JAYTXG010000399.1:0-8312 GCA_043743375.1 Sphingobacteriia bacterium | reverse complement strand
CCATTTTCTATAAGGATATAATTATCCTTCGCTTCTTTTATAAAAAAAGTTTTTGCCTCGCTTTTTAATATCTGTAAAATATTTTGTACCGCACTATTGTGTGTGGTAATGCTTGGCAAATTGGTAGGTACTTTTTCGGTATAATCTAAAAAGCATAAGGCAGGATTAATGTCGTATTCCCTTACCCATTGCCAAAGTGTATTGCGTGCTTGTATTAACAAATTAAACGATACAATAGGCTGTAACAATTTTCTACTTTTATCTATCCCTAATCGTAAATAGCCTTTGCCATCTTCAAACATAAAAATACCAAACTTGTGCTCGTAGTGCTTTTGGCTTTTATTGTATAGCGGCCAAAGACGTTTAATTTCAATACTTTCAAAAAGTGTAGCGAGAAATTCAGTATCAAATAACTTAAAAGAAATAGTATAAATTTCGCTTAAAAAAGCTTGCTTTTGTTTAGATGGTTTATTGTTAGAAAAATGGGAAACCACTCGCTTTTTTATATTTTTTGCCTTACCTACGTAAATTACTTTTCCAATACGGTTTACAAAATAATAAACACCACATGTGGTTGGCAAATCCTCAACAACATCGCTACTTAGGTTTGGTGGCAAGTACTGATGGGAGTTTTTTTTTATCATTTTTTTTAACTCCCCACTCGTGTCATTATCTATTAATAATTTAAATAAATGTGCGGTAGCCAAGGCATCACCAGCAGCTCTATGCCTATCGTTTAAGTCTATTTTCAATTCTCTACAAACTGTACCTAAACCATATTTTGGTAAATTGGGGAATATTTTTCTTGCTAACCGAATAGTACATAGTTTATGGGTTGTTAAATTAAACCCAGATTTAGCCAACTGGTGTTTTACAAAACTGTAATCAAAATTTACATTGTGGGCTACAAAAATTCTATCTTTTAATAAATTATAAATATTTTCTGCAAGGTCATCAAATTTGGGGGCAACTGCTACCATTGCATCTGTAATACCCGTAAGCCCTTGTACATAACGCTGTATGGGCATACAAGGATTTATTAGTGTTGTGTACTTGCCTTCCACCTCTTTACCATTGTGTAATACAATAGCTATTTCAGTAATATTATTTGCATTGGCATGCCCACCCGTTGTTTCTATATCTACTATTGCAAACATATTTTGCTACATTTTTTGTAAAAATAGCATAATGATACAATTTTTTCTTTTCATCTATCGTTTATAAATTACTCTATCGTTTTTTATGAAGAACCATTGAATTTTAATTGATTATCCCACAATTTAAAAACTTTGGTTATGCGAAAAAGACAAATTGTTATTCCTTCATCATCTTTTGATAAAGGGATAAAAAGTTTTGTTGTTATTGCTTTGCTTTACGCTGTAATTGCACTAATATCCTATCTAAGGTTTAAGTAGATTTTACCTTACGGCATTAAAAGCCACCACTGATTAAATAAAAATATCCATTTGTTGCAAATGGATATTTTTATTTGTTTTACTTCTGAAAAATAATTTTGAAATTAACTTGAATTGTTTATTAACTTTACATTAACAATTTAATAATTGATTGGTTATTATTGCTAGTATGGATTTGGTGAATTATCCTTCCCCTGAAAACCTTAAACAATTATTCTTTCACCTTACATTCTCAGCCATGGCACGCACGCACATTAACTCACATTCGGAAGACAAATTTGCTTACGCCGTAATTGCAACAATTATGAGCATTGTATTAGCTGCTATTGTGGCAGTTATTATCTCGCACCCTTAAGCAATTGCTTTGTTAGCAACTTTAGCTTCATCTTTTTAACAGGTAAAGGATGAAGTTTTTTTATTTTAATATCGCCCTACTTATTATTATACGTTGTACTTCGCTAGTACCTTCGTAAATCTGTGTAATTTTTGCATCACGCATTAACCGCTCTACATGGTATTCTTTCACAAAGCCATAGCCACCGTGTATTTGTACAGCCTCGGTAGTAACCCACATAGCAGTTTCGCTTGCAAATACTTTTGCCATTGATGAGCTCAATGTATAATCAATTCCGTTGTCTTTTTCCCAAGCGGCTTTTAAACATAATAAACGAGAAGTTTCAATTTTCGTAGCCATGTCGGCTAATTTAAATTGTATGGCTTGATGATGCATGATTTCTTTACCAAAAGCCTTTCGTTGTTTGCTGTATGCCAATGCTAATTCATATGCACCGCTTGCAATACCCAAAGCTTGAGAAGCAATACCAATTCTTCCACCTGCTAATGTTTTCATTGCAAAAGCAAATCCAAATCCATCAGCACCAATTCTGTTTTCTTTAGGTACTTTAACATCGGTTAATAAAATTGTATGCGTATCACTTCCTCTAATGCCTAGCTTGTTTTCTTTAGCTGTAACAGTAATACCTGGCCAATTTTTTTCAACAATAAAAGCGTTAATTCCTTTACTTTTTTTAGCAGGATCAGTTTGTGCTATTACTAAATATACAGAAGCGGAAGAACCATTGGTAATCCAGTTTTTTGTACCACTCAATAAATAATGATCTCCTTTGTCTTCTGCAGTTGTTTGCTGACTAGTAGCATCGCTACCAGCTTCAGGTTCACTTAATAAAAATGCACCAATATACAATTCACCATCTTTTTTTCCTTTTGCCAAGGGAGTTAAGTACTTCTGCTTCTGTTCTTCAGAGCCAAAAGTTTCTAATCCCCAACAAACCAAGCTATTGTTTACGCTCATACTAACACTAGTACTTGCATCAATCTTACTCACTTCTTCCATTGCCAATACATAACTGATTGTATCCATACCAGCTCCACCGTATTTTGGATCAACCATCAATCCCATGAAACCTAATTCAGCCAATTTCATTACTTGTTCACGAGGGTACTTTTGCAATTCATCTCTTTCAATAACTCCTGGTAAGCATTCAATTTTTGCAAAATCTCTTGCTGCTTTTCGAATCATCAAATGCTCTTCACTTAATTGGAAATTCATAACTATTTATTTTGAATTACAAAAATAAGCTAACAAGTGTTAGGTTGTAGGTTTTAATAATATTTTTTATGCAAATTGTACAGGATTTCTGAACTGTAAGGAGTCATTCCTTTGGTGGTATCTTGTAAAAAATGTCTTTTAAATGCAACAATAGCGGCAGTTGTATCTTTTACATCAAAACCAATTATACGTAACCCGAAAATTGAATTAAAAAAAACAGGAACAGTATCTCTAACATCATCATACCATAATCCAAATCCTTTTGTAGATAATAGCTTCCAAGGGAACCGCCAGTTTGGATCGTTTTTGCGAGTTGGCGCTATATCTCCGTGACCAATAAAATTAGCGGTAGGAATGTTGTACTCTTTTTTCAGTTTTGCCAAAACAATTAATAAACTATTGATTTGTAAGCTATCAAAATAGTGATAACCATCATTATCGAGCTCAATGCCTATTGAAGCGGAATTCATATCTAATTGGTTGCCCCATCTACTATTTCCTGCATGCCATGAACGGAAGTAATCGTTCAACATTTGATACACTATCCCATCTTTTCCAATTACATAATGTGCACTAACCTGAGTTCTAGTAAGTGTAAAAGTTTTTAAAGTTTGTTCCGTTGAATTTTGTGCTGTGTGATGAATAATTACATAACTAGGTTTTCGCAAATTAAAATTGGTAGTACCCACCCAATAAGGCGACTTTTTAATAGAATCATTTATTGTAGAATCTATGGGTATGGTTTTTAAAGAAGCAGCATATTTTTTTGCTTGATCTTTGTAGGATTTATTGGTTTCTTTGTATGGGTTTACGTTGCAAGCAACTAAAAGAAATAATACCAAAAATTTATTTTTATAATTTTTCATGTTTTATATTTTTTTACTTAATCGCCATACTTCGTTTTCTTCTCTGGTTGATAGCTTATCTGTTCCAATAATGCTTCTGGTGTTGGATTTTTAGTAATGGATACTGCAATCTGAAAAAGTAAAATAGCCAATACTATTGAAGTTAATAATTCTCCCCATGTTATCCAATAACCCCAAAATCGATACACTACTGCCCTATTCGGATGCTCATGTTCCACAATTACTTCTACTTTTTCATTATCATTATAATTAATTAATGGGTAAAATGCATTAACACTATATTGATTTACTCCAATTGAATAAACTGCTTTGGGTACTACTTTATTGGAAATACTATCCAATTTCATTTGTATAGTTGCAGGATACTTTTCTCCATCAAAATAATCTGGTTGCCTCGACCACAAAATATAACAGCCAAAAATAATTATGTATAATATAAATAATGAACGATGCAGAAATGGGTAGTTTAAAGATGAAAAAAAGTCCTGCTACTAGTGCAACAGGACTAAGAATTAAGAATTAAGAGTTAAGAGTTAAGAGTTATGAGTTATGAGTTAAGAGTTAAGAGTTATGATTGCCGCTTACTTGCTTGCGAATAATATTCAATGCACCACCTGCTTTAAACCATTCTATCTGTTGTTCATTGTAAGTATGGTTAACACTAATGGTATCAGTAGTTCCATCTTTATGACTAAATACAATTGTAAGCGGTTTACCTGGAGCAAATGAAGTTAATCCTTCAATGCTAATAGTATCATCTTCCTGAATTTTATCGTAATCATTCTTGTCGTTAAAAGTTAGCCCAAGCATTCCTTGTTTCTTCAAATTTGTTTCATGAATACGTGCAAATGATTTTACTAAAATTGCACGAACACCTAAATGACGTGGTTCCATTGCAGCATGTTCTCGAGAACTTCCTTCTCCATAGTTTTCGTCTCCCACAACAATTGAACCTATGCCTGCAGCTTTATAAGCTCTTTGAGTAGCGGGGACAGCGCCATATTCACCTGTCAATTGGTTTTTTACATTATCAGTTTTTTCATTAAAAAAATTTAATGCACCAATCAACATATTGTTCGAAATATTATCCAAATGTCCACGGAACTTTAACCATGGACCTGCCATTGAAATATGATCTGTAGTACATTTTCCTTTTGCTTTAATCAATAGCTTCAATCCTTTTAAATCAGTACCTTCCCACGCTGCAAAAGGATCTAATAATTGTAAGCGTTTACTAGTAGGATCTACCTTAACCGAAATGCTTGAGCCATCAGCTGCAGGTGCTTGGTATCCAGCATCTTCTACTGCAAAACCACGTGTTGGTAATTCCATTCCTGTTGGTTCATCTAATTTAACCTTCTCTCCATTTTCATTAGTTAAATAATCGGTAATCGGATTAAATGTAAGATCTCCTGCTATGGCTATTGCTGTTACTAATTCTGGACTAGCTACAAATGCCATTGTGTTTGGATTTCCATCAGCACGTTTTGCAAAATTCCTATTGAAACTATGTACAATCGTATTTCGCTCTTGTTTTTCTGCACCTACTCTTTCCCACATTCCAATACATGGCCCACAAGCGTTGGCAAAAACGGTGGCACCAATTTTATCAAACGCTTCTAAAAATCCATCTCTTTCAATGGTATAGCGTACCTGCTCACTACCTGGAGTTATTGTATATTCTGATTTTATTTTTAATCCTTTTGCAGTTACTTGTTTTGCTAAACTTACAGCCCTACTAATATCCTCGTAAGAAGAATTGGTACAACTACCAATTAAACCAACTTCTACTTTTGTTGGCCAACCATTAGCAGCAGCAACTTCTTTCATTTTTGAAATAGGTGTAGCTAAATCTGGAGTAAATGGTCCGTTTAAATGCGGCTCTAATTCCGATAAATTAATTTCAATTACTTGATCAAAATATTTTTCTGGAGAAGCGTACACTTCTTCATCAGCATTCAAATAAGCACTGATACTATCAGCAAGACTTGCTATTTCTTCTCTACCAGTTGCTTTTAAATACCTACCCATACTTGCATCATAACCGAATGTAGAAGTGGTTGCGCCAATTTCGGCACCCATGTTACAAATGGTACCTTTTCCAGTACAACTCATGCTTATAGCACCTTCTCCAAAATATTCAACTATTGCACCGGTACCACCTTTAACGGTTAAAATACCCGCAACTTTTAATATCACATCTTTTGGAGCAGTCCAACCACTCAATTTGCCAATTAATTTTACTCCAATTAATTTAGGCCATTTTAGTTCCCAAGGTAGACCAGCCATTACATCACAAGCATCTGCACCGCCAACACCAATCGCAATCATTCCTAAACCACCGGCATTTACTGTGTGAGAATCGGTTCCAATCATTAAACCACCTGGAAATGCATAGTTTTCTAAAACTACTTGATGAATAATTCCAGCACCTGGTTTCCAAAACCCAATTCCGTATTTATTGGATACAGAAGCTAAAAAATCATATACTTCTTTGCTTTCCGCATTAGCAACTTGTAAATCTTGTTTCGCCTCAACTTTTGCTGTGATTAAGTGATCACAATGAACAGTTGAGGGAACGGCTACTTTTGGTCTACCAGCTTGCATAAACTGTAATAATGCCATTTGTGCTGTTGCATCTTGCATAGCTACACGATCTGGTGCAAAATCAACATAACTTTTACCTCTTTCAAAATTCACAAGAGATTGAGAATCATGTAAATGGGCAAAAAGAATTTTTTCGGACAAAGTAAGCGGACGAGCCAAAGCTTTTCTTGCTGCATCTACTTTTGCAGGCATTTCTGCATACAATTTTTTAATCATTTCAATGTCAAAAGCCATAGTGGTACAATTTTATGGGCGAATTTACAAAAAACATCCTCTTCTTTAGTTTTGAATTGAACTTTTATACATGCTTTCTGTTTAAATTTGCTTAAATCTAATTCTGCCCAGGATTAAAAGCATAAGTTATGAATAAGATCAGAGAATTTCTGGAGATAAATGCTTTCGGAGTTTGCACAGCTATTGGCGACAAACTAGGAATTGCATCATCTAAAATTCGCATCTGGTTTATTTATATATCATTTCTCACCTTAGGTTCTCCTGTACTTCTTTATATGATCCTTGCTTTCTGGATGAATATTAAAAATTATATCCTTGCGGGAAAGAGAAATCCTCTAAGAAATTTATAGCCCATCCTTTTTATTTGTCTCTTATAAAAACTTTAACAAACCCAATAAAAGGTTTTGTTGAGTAATGTATTCCAATAAACCAATGCAAGCATTTTAGTTTAATAAATTGTTTCATTAAAAAATATAATTATGAAAATTTGTAAAAAATCATTATTTGTACTCTCCTTATTATTTTTTGTTTTATACTCAAAATCTCAAAATAGTTTAGTTATGCAAAAGGCCTTTACAGATAGTTACTCATTTGAATACAATAAAAATTATGGTAATGCAATTGCTACACTCTCAAAAGTGTACGAAGCAAATAACTATAACATGAATCTAAGATTAGGTTGGTTAAGTTATTTAAATAAAAATTATGCTCAATCTGTAAAGTTTTATTCAAAAGCAGTGGCTTTAAAACGAAGTTCAATTGAAGCTAAGTTAGGTTTAGTAAAACCATTTGTTGCATTAGAAAATCAGGATGAAGCCATAAAAGTTTATGAAGATATAATTAAGCTTGATGATCAAAATTATTCAGCAAATTACTATTCTGGTTTAATTAATTATAATCAAAAGAAGTACGACCAAGCGCTAAAATATTTTGAAAAAATTACCAATAGTTACCCATTTGATTTTGATGGAAACCTCATGCTGGCTTGGACATATCTTAACCTTACAAAAAATGATCAAGCTAAATATTTTTTCAATACCGCATTTTTAATATCTCCTAATAATGCATCTTGTGTAGAGGGTTTGAGTAAATTAAAATAAATTTAATTCTTCTTTAATTCTTTGGCCCAAGAATCTTTAAGCGTAACAGTTCTATTAAATATTAATTGATTATCGATTGAATCCTTATCAATTACAAAATAACCTTTTCTAAGAAACTGAAACTTATGCTCTCGCGAATCCATAGCTAAAGCTGGTTCTGCATAAGCAGTATGAATTATTTGAAGTGAATCTGGATTAATATGGTCTTTAAAGTCGCCTTCTGTATTAGCTACATCTTCTACCTTAAATAATCTTTCGTAAAGGCGAACTTCAGCTTTAATAGCATGTTGTGCACTTACCCAATGCAATGTTCCTTTTACTTGTATACCAGATGTATCTGATCCACTTTTGCTTTCTGGAATATAAGTACAGTGCACTTCTACAATATTTCCTGATTTATCTTTTATTATTTCTTCGCACTTAATTATGTAAGCACTTTTTAGTCGAACCATTTGTCCAGGCGATAACCTGAAGTATTTTTTTGGAGCAACTTCCATAAAATCGTCTTGCTCAATAAATA
>JAYTXG010000398.1:0-1504 GCA_043743375.1 Sphingobacteriia bacterium | reverse complement strand
TTATTTTTTTTAAATACTGACGAACCGCAAAAGCAGTGCCTGTAAAAGCAGGTATTTTTAATGAACCTATTACTGTGCCCACTGGAAATTGAGGAAGTAAAATTAATCCGGCAGGAAGTTGAATTAGTCCACCTCCTCCAACTATTGCATCTACAAATCCTGCAACAAATGCAAATAAGCAAAGTAGTATAATTGTAGTTGTAGTGATCATTTTGATTTTAAATTGGCAATGGCTAAACCACTTATTACAATTACACCACTAACTATATGTGCAGTAGTCATTTTTTCTCCTAATAAAATTACTGCTTCAATAATACTGAATACTGGTATTAAATTGCCGAATAAAACTGTTCTTCCTGCCCCTAGTTTTTGAATAGCTAAATTCCAACATAAGAATGCGATTGCCGATGTTCCTATACCGAGGTATATAATTGAGCCAATTAATATTGGGTTCCAGTTTGTTGGTGCATCATAAATCAACTCTCTTAAATAAAAAGGGAAAAGCATAAGAGTGCCAATCAAAAATATAATAAACAAAAAATTGATAGCACTTATTGTTGATGGTTTTTTTCGGACCAATACATTATAAATTGCAAAAGCAAAAGCACCTGCTAATATCCACAAATCGCCTTTCGAAAAATGAAAGGCCGCTAATTTACTCCAACTACCATTCGAAATCAATAGTAAAATCCCTGAAATACAAGTAATCATTCCAATTACTCTATATCGACTTAGTTTTTCTTTTAAAAAAACAACTGCCATAATAGTTGCAAAAATGGGAGAGGAAGTTGTGCCTATTAATGCCATGTTAATTGCAGATGTATAATGACCAGCCACATATACAAAAGTGTTAAATAAAGCAATGCCCGTTAGTGATACAATGAGTAAATAACGGTAGTTTTCTGTAACTACTTTTCTTTCTTCGTTAAATTTTTTCCAAGCAAAGGGTGCAATAATAATTGAAGCACTAAGCCATCTATAAAATGCTAAACTTACCGGGCCAATATCTTTATTTACTGCTCTAGAAATAATAAAATTACCCGACCACAGTAGCGTTGCTGCTAAAGCTAAAAGTACCCCTTGCAAAATATAGTTATTGCGCAGACCCTGCATAGCTGCTATTGTAATCGCCTTTAATTCTTTCGATTGGTGGATTAAAGTATCCGAATTTTAAATCAGGAAATTCTTCGCGAACTAATTCCATTAGTTGTTTTACTCCCAACATTTCGCCAGGTTCACTCATGCCAATTTTGCCCATGTACCAATCTGGATCAATATTAAAATTTCTCCATTGTATCATGTTCAAACCTGTTTCTCTTATCAAAATTCTTAAGGCTTCATATTCTGCTACACTATCTGTAATTCCTGGAAATACAAAATAATTAATGCTGCTCCATCCGCCATGTTGGCGCATTACTTTTAAGCTCTCCACAATATCTTCGAACTGATAATTATTAGGGCGATAATATGCTTCGTAAATATGCTTTTGCGCCGAATTGGTACT
>JAYTXG010000397.1:0-5467 GCA_043743375.1 Sphingobacteriia bacterium | reverse complement strand
ATAAATGTGTAAAATGAATAACTATAAAAATGTAAAACAAAAACTTACTAATTTGTAAAACAAAATTGTATAAAAGTGTAAAATAGCTGTATTTTTGTACTAAATTAGCATAAGTGGTATATAAAGAGCGTATATCTGATAAAGAATTAAAAAGAAAGCTTAATGCCTCAGGGGCAGTACTTATACGAGGCGCAAAAGCTTGTGGTAAAACCGAATCTGCCAAGCAATTTGCAAAAAGTATATTGAATGTAGATCAGGATGAACAAGTTCAAGCTTTGATTAATATATCTCCCAAAAGATTATTAATAGGAGCCTCTCCCCGATTAATAGATGAATGGCAGGCTCAGCCTAAACTTTGGGATTACATCCGGCATGAGGTTGATAACCGCAAAAAAAATGCTCAATTCTTGTTAACCGGTTCTGCCAATCCAGAAGAGGATGTAAAAATGCATTCAGGTGCCGGTCGTTTTACAATAGTAGATATGCGCACCATGAGTTGGCAGGAACTTGGTTTCTCAACCGGTAAAATTAGTTTAGCTGGACTATTTAAAGGAGAAAAAATCAACATATATGATCAGCCAACAGAATTAGATTTTATTGTTGAAAAATTAATTATTGGAGGGTTCCCTACACTCTTAAATAAAAATATTGAACAAGCTAAAGATTTAAATAGAGCTTATATATCATTACTTGCTGAGGTAGATATGAGTAGCGTATCAAATGTAAAACGTGATCCAGTAAAAGTAAAAAGCTTATTACGTTCTTTAGCTCGAAATACGGCAACATTAGTAGATATTTCGGCTTTAGAAAAAGATATAAAACAAGAGGATAATATTGGTTTAACACGACCAACGGTTTACGAATACTTAGATGCGTTAAATAGATTAATGATTATTGAAGATCAACCAGCTTGGAATACACATATAAGATCTTCCTATTCTTTGCGAAAAACGCCTAAGCAACATTTTACAGATGTTTCATTGGCCATAGCGGCACTGGGTATTGATCAAGTATCTTTGTTGAATGATTTAAATTTTACAGGCTTTTTATTTGAATCACTTGTTGTGCATGAACTTCGCGTATATGCACAGGCAAACGATGCAAGCGTATTTCATTACAGAGATTCAAGCAATTTAGAAATAGATTGTATTGTACAGAAATATAATGGAGACTGGTGCGCTTTTGAAGTAAAGCTAGGTACTGGTGAAATTGAAAAAGCTGCTGCTAGTTTACACAAGTTTGCTTCTGTTGTTGATCCTAAAAAACACAAGCAACTTAAATCACTAAATATAATAACAGGAACAGGAATAAGCTACACAAGAGAAGATGGCATTAATGTAATTTCATTGGCTTCGTTAGGTGTATAAAAGCGTTATTTCTAAGCATCCCATTTTCCTAAACCAATGCTTTTAGCATATTCAATTAATGCTTCTCTAGAATTAATTCCTAGTTTTTGGTAGATGGAGTTTCGGTAGTTTTCTACCGTTTTAGACGAAAGGCACATTATAGTTGCAATCTCAGATAATACAAGCCCTTTTATTTTGTATTTCATAAATTGTATTTCAGTATGAGTAAATGGAATAGTTCCATGAAATTTGTTTTTTTTCCAATTAAGGGGTTCGGTTTGTTTAGTTTTATAATGCTGATTTATAAAATAGCCTGTTTCTAAAATTTGCGAAAAGACAGATGCAAAATGTAATTTTGAATCTGATTTATCTATGAACCCATGAACACCAACATTAAACAGGTGCTGTATGGCATTGGGTTCAATTACAAATGATATAACTAAGATTTTACAAGTAGGGTAGCGTTCTTGTAAATGAGGAATTAAATCGTAGCCATTCATTACAGGCATAGACAAGTCAACAATAGTAATATCAGGTACATGAGTGCTTTTTTCAAGGGCAGTTAATAATTCCATTCCATTTGCTGCTTCGGCAATAATAGTAACAGCTATTTGAGATTGAATGATAGCAATGATGCCTTTACGAACCAATGCATGATCATCGGCAATAGCGAGCTTCATGGAATTCATTACTTATTTGATTATTAAAAAGCAAAATAGTCATTAAGTAAATACCAAGAACTACGTTTTTACGTAGTTTATCTTAAATTCTCTAAAAATACAGGTGCGCACCTCTATTTTAAATGAAAATTAAAGTTTTGTTTTGAATTCTATTCTGGCCAGAATAACGGGATTACTCCTTAATTACCCGCAAACTGCAATGTCGCTTAAAGCTAAAGCAAGATAGCAGCAATAAAAAAGGACGTTGCTAGCCACGTTACTACTTGGGGTTTAATCGTTTACAGCCCAGCCAAAAGCGAACCTGGAAAAACCGAGTTCACGGTAGCGGGAATTTTGCGTGACGCTGAAATTTATCCATGGCGAAATATAGGAAAGACAGTATAGCCAATAAAAAATGAAAATGTTAGAATTAAACAAAATTGAAAATATTGATGGAGTGCGTTTTTGGGGAACAGGAACTGTTACAGATTGCGCACTATTTAACGCAGGTTTATCTGACTATTGTTTAGTATGTAACCAAGATTATATGTTTTGGTTTAAGGTTGGAGATGAGTATAATTGCCAATGGGTAGAGCAAGCAAGACCTCATTAATTTAGTAAAGTATTTTTGATAATCCTCTTGATTTACAAAAGGTTAATTAAGAGGATTTAAAAACAAATTATCAAAAAATAATAAATAAAAACATTATTCATTTTAACTAAACAATTTATCTATGAGATTAGTTTTAAAAACAAGAAACCTAGTAATATTATCTTTAATTTTTCTGATATTTATTAAATGTAAAAAAAGTACAATCAATTTTGATTTAACAGAACAATCATCAATAAGTAAACTAACAACTGAATGGCTTGATCGGGCTTCAAATTCAAATAGTTCATCTTTATTTATTGATTCTATAAAAAGAGGAATTAATTTAGAAGACCTTTTTATTGTACAAAAAACTGCTCTTTCAACAACAGTTTTTATACCTGTAGAATATAATAATAAAGACCTTGGTCTATTAATAACATTTGGGAATCGAACTAGAGCAGTACGTTTTGGCGTATTGATGGACATGAAATTTCCTAAAGATGTTATTTATTCAAAGCAAAAGTTTATATATGAAGCCTTTACTGGTGAAACAAAATTTATTTCAGGCTCAATGTCTTTTTACACAATTAATAATAAATTTTTGGGTGAATATGGTTTTAGTGAAGGTAAATTAAAGTATCAAAAATATATTCAGAAAGGTGAAACTTTATATACTGGTACAGTTAAATCAAATAGTATTGGAGGAATATCTAAGCAATCAATTAGAGCAAACAGTTGTTATGATTTCTATTTGGTTACCTATTGGAGTGATGGGTCGGTCGATAGAGCATATATTGGTACGAGCTGTACAGCGGGAGGTTCAGGTAGTGGTGGGTGTGAACAAACAGGAAAATTAAATAGTAGTGAATCCTTAATAGTTTCTCAGAGTTGCGATGATGGTGTTGGTGGAAGCCCAGATCCAAGTGGGGGGAATAACTCAACTGACATAATCAATGGACCTAAAATTTGTTGGTCTTCGATACAATTAAATCCACAAGGAGTTGGGTCTACTACTAATAATGCAAAAATTTGGGGAATTCCAGCCTCATATAATACTCCAACTGGGCGTTTCAATACTTTTTTTGGAATTGATGTTTATTCTCCGAATAGAATTGTATCATATAGTGGTGTGAAACAGATAGAATCTCTTGTGGTTTATTTTTCATTATGGACTACTGGTGACATTACAAAAAGTCCAACTGATGCTTCAGTTACATTTTCGAGTTATGCACAAAGAAAAATAATTGCCGACGCTATTGATTGGGCTTCATTAAACGCATCAAAGGGCGTTATAGATGGGGAAACTGTTACTTCTAACGGATACAAGTCTGATTTTAAAGACTATTTTCGCGAATATATTAGTATATATCTTCCAGGTGCAACTATCAATATATTAAATGGACTTACACCAGGAGCAATCAATTTTAAAGGCACTTATGGAGACCCAGAAAACTGTCAATAATAATGGTATTAATTTTATGAAAAATGCTAATGTCAAATAAATATTTAGATGACCTATTTAAAAGGATAAACAATGTCTACCCAGACAATATTCCTTTGGGTGATGAAGACTATTATGCTACTGAACAGTACGAAAATCTTTTGAAAATACTAGATTCATCCCAATATGATGATGATTGGACTAATTGGATCATGATGCTTAAAAAGAACAGGAAATTTTCGGTTATCGATTTCTCAACTTACTCAATCTGCTCCCCTTGCAGAAAAGTTTCAATTGGATATTCTGAGAATGGGATTTTTTATGAAATAAAAATTTTATTCTCTCTCATTGCACCTCTCTATATTGTAAAAGTGTGCGAATTAAAAAACACTATTATGGGTCTGTGTTTAATTGATTTTAACAATATTTTCATAAGTTTATCAAAAAACGAAAAGAAAATTCTTATTAATAATAAAGGAATACCAATTCAAACTTTAGAAAACATTAGTGCTTTTTTATCTATTCAATTCTTTTTTCCTAATTATACCTTTTTTCCAGAAAAATTAATGAATGAGGTAGCACCTAATAAGTATCTTAATCAGGTAAATAAAGGTTGTTCAACTGTTTTTCACTTAGTATTTAATGACCACGAATTTTAATAATTTATGAAATTTTATTTTTTATTTGGAACTTTTCTATTATTTGGAGAGTGGGAAATTAGTCAATATTTCATAAACTCAAAAATAATATATGATGTGAATGATATTGTAGCGACCAAAAAAAACTTTAATGATCTGAATAAAAAAAGCGACTCTTCGATAAAAAAATACTTTAATCTTGAAGCAAATAAAATAAGTGGAGACGTTTTTGATGGGGCTATTGATAAATATAAAAGTATTCAAATTCGATTTTATAATATTAGTAAGTTTGAGTTAAGATTTAATGAAGATTCATATAGTGGAGTATTTTACTTTGATGCGTTTTCCAATAAACTTAAACTTGAACAAATTAATCCAGGGAAATCAATAGACTCATTTTACATTAATTTAGATAGTAAAACCTTAATTATGAAAAGTTACAAGGGGCAGTTGCCTATAACTTTTAAATTCCAGAAAATTCGTAATGATTTTTCATTTATGAAGTGATTTATTAAAATTTTGATACTACAACAAGCATAATAGTTTGATTTTAAAATAACTAAGCAATAAGTATAATATTAAAATTCTAAATATCAATGCTTACTTTTTTGATAATAATTCTCAACTGACGTATAATAATGTGACCTCCTCCCAATATTCGGTCTGGTAATTAGTAGAAGAATCAGACTACTTGACCTCCTCCCAATATTCGGTCTGGTAATTAGTAGAAGAATCAGACTACTGGTGTACTAGTTTGTACTGATGATGAAGGTATGTTTTTTTGATTAATT
>JAYTXG010000396.1:0-2332 GCA_043743375.1 Sphingobacteriia bacterium | reverse complement strand
AGATTCAATAATCAATACATATTGCACCTACTTGTACTTGTCCTTTTTTTTACAGTTGGCTGTAAGGGTCCCAATAAAACCGACAAGATAGGGATCGTTGATTCAACAGAAAATAATAAGAAAAAAGATAAACTTTCTTTCGATGCTTCTCGAAGTGTGACTGCTATTTCACCAAATTTATATAAAGCATTAGCAGATACATTAAATATGAAAATTTTAGAAGGTACTTATAAACCTGGAGATTCTTCTATTATGCATGGCCATCCAGACTTTGCTTTGTACGTTTTAGAAGGTAGTACTGTAGAGTTAACATCATTAGATGGCACTAAGCTAAATGTTGAATTTAAGAAAGACATGGCTGTGATAATGCCTGCGACTACCCATTCTGCTAAAAATATCGGAAAATCCACCTTGCGTTTGGTGGTCGTAGAAGTAAATCGACCTAGAGATTAGCAAGTTATACTGAAAACCTAGCCTGAAAATTAGATGTAAAAAACAAAGGCATTTGCGAAAGCACTGTAGAGCAATCATGCATTAGCTACATTAAATACAGCAATTATTAAGTCTTCGCATTTAAATTTCAGCTTTACGAATTGGGTTCAACTTAAAATTTGCAATTGGTAAATTTTATCCAAACCAGGATTAAATCCTAACCCTTTAACTAAAACTTCAATTGCTAAGGATGACAATTTTTAGCATTATTTTTTCCTGAATTTTCGCTCACAAATAATTTTTGTGTGTGGTTCTAACCAACATGTAACGCAGGTTATTTATCATTACTTATTAAAATTCCATTAAATTCAGTAAATACTTTTAGTTGTCACACCCTTAAATAACAAATCCATCACCACATTTTATAGACGATAATGTTATTAAATAATTTTGACCAAAAAAAAGTTTTTCTTTAAATACTATTGAGTTCTTGCCGTTGAAATGAAACTCTTCAAACATAACACAAGGAAATGAACTTGGGTTTAAACACCATAAGGTTATTACTAAACCTACAGACATATTGTATAGTGAAAGTGCATTGGTATTATACCATGGTGCTTTTAAAACGATCTCATTACCTGCAAGCATACCTACAGGAAATTACATTGTAAAGGTTGCAAATGGAGCCGGAGATACGAATAGTTATAATCTGGTCGTATATTAATACCATTAATTTCTTCACTTATTCAGTGCTATTCTTACGTCGGGGTGGTTCAATTCCCTTGCAGGGCTAGCTAAAGGAAAGGGTCTTTATAATAAACCGCTATCAATTATACTAATATAAGAATTTACTTGTATCTTGGGTTTCTAAAATTTGAGATATGCGTTCACTTCAAGTTGCTGCTCATTTCACTAATGCTGCAGTTCAAATCAAATTATCAGAAAGCAGAAATACTTCAAGTCACAGTAGGTGGCAGATCATTTATTTGATTCAGATTTGCAATATGCATTCTGCTGAATTAATTGCTCCGGTAGTTAATTTATCTCTTCACAGCATTTACAAGATTGTAGAGCGTTATAATATTGAAGGGGGTGCTGCTTTGGTTTATAAAAAAAAAGGCGGAAGGCTACGATTTTTATTATCGCTTGAGGAAGAAAAATCCATGTTTGTTTCGCTGGAAAATCTTGCATCAAAAGGATTGATTAAAACCGCTAACGATATTAGAAAAGTGATAGAAGAAAAAGTAGGCAAAGCCGTTTCTGATGATTATTTATGGGACTTATTGCATAGAAATGGGTGGAAGAAGAAAATGCCAAGACCTCATCATCCAAAAAGAAGTTTAGAAGAACAAGCTGACTTTAAAAAAAACTTCCCGAAAACCTGGAGTCCGCATCAATGAGCTTCACTCAAGCTTTACAGCAATTACCAGTTATTGTTTTCTTTGAAGATGAAGCTAGGTTTGGAAGGATAAGTAGAGAGATGGCCTGTTGGGTAAAATCTGATATGATACCATCCGTTGCCAAGCAAATGATTAGAGAATACATTTATGCCTACTCAGCTTTATCCCCACAAACAGGCGATTGTTTTTCTATGATAAGTCCATTTTGCAATACAGATGCAATGAATGAATTTTTACAACAGTTATCAAACCAATATCCTAACTACAGAATTATTTTAATCTTAGATAAAGCAGGATGGCATGTAAGTAAAACATTAGAGATTGCCGACAACATAAAACTATTGCACCTAAATCCTTATTCGCCCGAACAAAATCCTGTGGAATTACTTTGGAGAGAAATAAGGAGAAAATATTTTCATAACATAATATTCAACAGTCTTGATGACGTGGAAAATACTTTAACAAATGCATTAATGAACTACCATATACAAAAAGCTGAT
>JAYTXG010000395.1:0-4502 GCA_043743375.1 Sphingobacteriia bacterium | reverse complement strand
GCTCATAAATTATACGGACCAACAGGTGTTGGAATATTGTATGGAAAAAAACATTTGCTGGAAGGCATGCCCCCTTTTCAGGGTGGTGGAGAGATGATTAAAGAAGTAACTTTTAAAAAAACAAGATATAATGAGCTGCCCTACAAATTTGAAGCCGGCACTCCCAATATTGCAGATACAATTGCATTTAAATCAGCGTTGGACTTCATTCATCAAACTGGAAAAGAAAAGATGCGCCAACACGAAAAAGAACTATTGGTTTATGCAACAAAACAATTAGAACTGATATCTGGCTTGAAAATAATAGGGAAGGCAAGAGAAAAAATAAATGTTGTTTCATTTGTAATTGATGGGCTTCATCCGCAGGATTTAGGAACTTTATTAGACAACAGAGGTATAGCTGTAAGAACAGGTTACCATTGCACACAACCTTTGATGAACCATTTTGGTATTACAGGTACAGTTAGGGTTTCATTTGCCGTTTATAATACAAAAGAAGAAATAGATCAACTGGTATTGGGTTTGCAAAAAGCAATTAAAATGTTGTCATAAATAAATGAGCAATCATAAAACCATAGAATCAATAGAAAAAGAAATAGTAGAAGATTTTTTGTTATTCGATTCTTGGGACGATAAATACGAATACATCATTGAACTAGGTAAAAAATTACAGCCGCTAGAAGATAAATATAAGATTGATGACAACAGAGTGAGGGGTTGCCAGTCAACGGTATATTTGGCGGCAGACTATAAAGATGGTAAGGTTTTTTATAAGGCAGAAAGCGATGCCATGATTGTAAAAGGATTAATAAGTATGCTGATAAAGGTTTTGTCAGGTAACACTCCCGATGAAATTATAGCAGCTAAATTAGATTTTATGAAGCAAATTGGTATGACTACACATCTAGCACAGACCCGGTCTAATGGGTTACTGGCAATGCTGAAGCAAATGAAAAATTATGCACTAGCATATAAAATAAAAAATGAAACTTTAATAAAATATTCATGAATTCAGATGTATTAAAAGAAAAAGTATATGCGTGTTTGCAAACCATTTACGATCCTGAAATACCAGTTGATATTTTTGAGCTAGGATTAATTTATGAAGTAAATATTTTGCCAATAAATAATGTACAGATAGTAATGACATTAACTGCACCTGGTTGCCCTGCTGCGCAATCTTTACCAATAGAAGTGGATCAAAAAGTAAGACAAATTGAAGGTGTAAATGATGTTCATGTTGCTGTAACATGGAAACCTGCATGGGATAGAAGCATGATGTCTGAGGCAGCTCAATTAGAATTAGGAATGTTATAAATAATAAAAAAAATAGTATGTCATTAATAAGTTTAAAAAGTTTGATGAGTAATAGCACACCTTCCTATTCACCTGAGGTTGCTCAGCCTTTTAGGGAAGAGTTAACTGTGGTTGGCTTTAAGGAATTGCTTACAATTGCGGATGTAGATGCTGCACTAAACAGTCAGAATGATAAAACTACTTTGGTAGTATTAAATTCTGTTTGTGGATGTGCTGCGGGGAAGGCCAGGCCTGGTGTAATATTATCGATGCTAAATGAAGTAATACCGGATGAATATGTAACTTTGTTTGCAGGCATGGAAAAGGAAGCAGTAACGTATTTCAGGGATAAGTATATGCCAGGATTAACAGCAACTTCGCCTAATATTGTAGTATTTAAAAACGGTCAGTTACTACATATTATGCACCGTTATATGATTGAAGTTAAAAGTGGGGTTGAAATTGCACAGGAATTAGTTGCTGTATACAATAAAGTTTGCAGTAAAAGAAATTTGCCACAAGAAGTTGATAAGCTTAAAAAATATATTGCAGATAAATTCCAGATTAATATTGAATCTTTAAACACATAATTGTTTATATGAAAATTACTGCACAAGAAGAATATGGACTGAGAATACTGATACGTATTGCTGGTTGTCATACAAAAGAAGGAATGAGCATTCCGCAGTTAAGTGAAGCGGAAGGTTTGAGTAGTCATTATGTGGCTAAGCTTACTCGAATTCTGAGGATGGCAGAATTTATTAATAGCACCCCAGGTTATAAGGGAGGCTATTTATTAGCAAAACCTGCAAATAAAATTATTGTCAATAAAGTGCTGAAAGTATTGGGAGGATCATTGTATGATGTGGAATTTTGTGGACTTCATGCAGGTACCTTAAAACTTTGCACCCATTCCGTGGATTGCTCTACACGTTCCCTTTGGCAAATGCTTCAATTTGCTCTTGACCAGATTCTGGATAAAATTACGATTGATGATTTAGTGAACTCAGAAAAAAAATCAACAAAAATTTTAAATGAGCTATTGGGTTATTCGAAAAAAAATTCACTCCTGCAAATATGATAAGGCATTTAAATACAACAATTTTAGAGCAGCTATTTTTCGTTCATACTCCGAAATTGGAATTTCTAAAAACTGCATCTAAGGAACGAAAGTGTAGGCCTAATTTTTATCAAGAATGAAAACACAAAACGTTAGTCAAAAATTAATCAGTTCTCATCTTATTTCTGGTGAGATGAATCCCGGAACTGAAATTGGGTTGAAAATTGATCAAATATTATTGCAAGATGCCACTGGCACATTGGTAATGCTGGAATTGGAAGCATTTAATTTAAATAAAATTAAACCGGATGTAGCAGTGCAATATGTAGACCACAACCTGCTTCAAACGGATTATAAAAATATGGATGACCACATATTTCTACAGTCGGCAGCGGCACGCTTTGGATTCTGGTTCAGCAGGTCAGGAAACGGAATTAGCCATGTAGTACACATGGAACGATTTGGTAAACCAGGTAAAACGTTGTTGGGTTCAGACAGTCATACGCCAGCTGGGGGCGGAATTGGAATGCTTGCCATTGGTACTGGTGGATTAGATGTAGCACTCGCTTCTTCAGGCGAACCCTATTTTGTTAAAATGCCAAAAGTGATGGGCATCAAACTAATTGGAAAGTTGCCCGACTGGGTAAGTGCTAAAGATGTGATTTTGGAAATACTTCGCAGGATTAATGTTAACGGAGGACGCGGATATATCTTAGAATATTATGGACCAGGTCTACAATATTTGAGTGCTTGGGATCGACATGTTATAGCCAATATGGGCACAGAAACAGGTGCTACAACTTCAGTATTTCCATCAGATGAAATTACTCGTGAATTTCTATTACAAGAAGAAAGAGAAGATGAGTGGATAAAATTAGAAGCAGATGAAGGTGCAACTTACGATCATAATATAGAAATCAATTTATCTGAGTTAGAACCTTTAATTGCACTTCCTGGCAGTCCAGGCAATGTTGTTCCCGTTAGAGAAATAAGCGGTTTAAAAGTACAACAAGTGGTTATTGGCTCTTCTGCAAATCCTGGACTACGTGATTTTTGGATTGCGTCACAAATTATAAAAGGGAAAACTGTTTCTCCAGATGTCTCTTTCGATGTAAATCCTTCTTCCCGCCAAATGTTAGAAAATTTGGTTGAAATGAGTGCTCTCGAGCCTTTGATAGCTGCTGGTGCACGCCTTCATCAATCCGGTTGTATGGGATGCATTGGTATGGGACAAGCGCCAGCAAGCAAAATTATAAGTCTACGAACTATGCCCCGTAATTTCTTCGGGCGCTCAGGTACACTTGATGATCAGGTATACTTATGTAGCCCAGAAACTGCAATGGCTGCTGCACTTACAGGAAAAATTACTGATCCCAGAGAGCTCGAAAATTTAATGAATATTACTTATCCAAAATGGAAAGAGCCAACCCAAATCAAGCTAAATAAGCAGATGCTGATTGCTCCAAATGAATTAACTGCCGAATTGATTAAGGGACCAAACATTAAAACACTTCCCGATTTTGAAGAGCTTCCTAATGAATTGGAAATCCCTATCTTATTGAAAATGGGAAACGATATTTCAACAGATGGAATACTAAAAGCGGGTGCCGATGTACTTCCTTTGCGCTCAAATATACCGGAGATAAGTAAATATGCTTATTATGCAATTGACCAAAGTTTCTACAATCGAGCTATACAAAACTATAGGGGATTTTGTGTTGTAGCAGGCGAAAATTATGCACAAGGCTCAAGCAGAGAACACGCTGCATTAGCTCCTCGGTATCTTGGACAAAAGTTTGCTATAGCCAAATCTTATGCCCGCATTGGATGGCAAAACCTAATCAATTTTGGTATAATTCCTTTCGAATTCAAAAACTCAGCTGACTGGGATAAACTTGAACAAGGTGATATTTTACGAATAGAAGGCCTAAGAACAGCCATCAAAAACAGCGCTTCAGTAACAGCTATCGTAGTTGGAAAAGGTATTGAAATTTCACTTACTTACAATATCAGTGAAAGACAAGTTGAAATAATTTTGAAAGGTGGAGTTATTAATTTTGTAAAGCAAAAGTAATTTTTCTACTTATTTTCAATTGTAGATTATGGAGGGTAGCAAAATATTTGATCACTCTTAACTAAAATGCTC